>CAYOLB010000235.1:0-7746 GCA_964404675.1 uncultured Atribacterota bacterium
GTAATTTCCCAATTTCTCTGACAATAAACACAAATTTGAGGGCAAGTATCATAGGCCTTTAGAATAGAAATCATTGGATATCTTCTGGTAATCAGCTCCTCAGGTGAAGTATCGTGTTCACCCATAAAATCAAAATAATTTGACCTGTCTTGGCGATGTTCAAGCATTAACCGCACATAATGCATGGGAGGTATAACCTGAGACCTGACCTGATAATCATACTTCCTATCACTGCGGCTAAAATCAAATAATGAAAGATAGTAAGGGGTAATACCAAAAGGAATGTTATTTTCTATAGACATTCTAATCGCTTCTACATCGTCATCAGTCATGGGTATTAATTTTTTAAGATCTTCCAGATCTTTTTCATCCTGAAAAATGTGCTTTAAATGCCATCGATAATCATCCCATTTATCAGGAGATGCGCCAAAATATTCTAGTATTTTCTTGCGATTTTCTTCTCTTTCGCTGATTAACTCAGAATCAAATCCTGAAGGATAACGATCAATAAAATTTTCTACTTTTTCATATAGTTTATCCAAATAATTTGACCGAGCTTCTCCAGCTTTTCTTCCTTGCACTCTGGTAAAATCCACATTTACTATACCCTCTTTCTCCAATAGTGGACTTAACCATCCTTTACTAATATTTGCTTTCCCATTTATAGCCTTAAACAAATGGATAATTTCTTCAAAAAAACCCCTATTTGCTTCTTCGGCTATTTCTGTATTTTCTCTTGTAATCTGCATTAAAAATTTCAAAGTACTAAATCCGGCAATATTTTCATTACGTGGAGAGATAATATTAGTAAAGACCTTGATGGCTTCTAAGGCAGTCGCATAATCCAATTTATGAAGCACTTTCTTTCCCTCCCGATAGTCCCATTCCAAATCTTTGCAGAAATCAAATAGTCTCTTTCTGACTTCTTCAATATCATCACTGTCAGTCAATATTTCAAATATCTCAGGCATAGCAGAAAACAGCTGGTCTTTCTGCTCACTTTTAATTAACATTTTGTACTCCTTTCAAAAAAATAATTTATTTTGATAAATGAATCAATAGAAAACGTGATGCACGTCCCACATGTCTTCTAATTCAGATAACTTCTTAAAAGTTTGTTTCCCCTTTTTTATGCTTACAGCAGTAACAATGGCATTTATAATACTCAAAGGAGCCGTATAGGAATTAATAAAAGAATTCAGATCACTTTTCGCAACTAAAGTTATATCTGCCTTTTGGGCAATTGGTGATATAACACTGTCAGTAATGGCAGCAGTTTTTGCTTTTTTCTTATTTGCAATTTCAACTATCTCAACAGTTCTTAAAGTATAACGAGGAAAGCTTATGGCAATCAGTAGGTCTTTTTCATTAATGCCGACAATCTGTTCAAATAAATCCTCCATTCCATAAGTAATGCTTTTGGTATTCCTCATAAATAAACTCAATGCCTGATTAAAAAAAAGAGCCATTGAAGCTGCTGTTCGTAAGCCAACAATATAAACTACTTCAGCTCTTAAGATGTATTCAATTAATTTTTCAAATGATTCTGGGCAAATTTCATCAACTGTCTTTTTTAAATTATCTAAATCAGATTGTAAGACTTTATATAATACATTTTCCCCTTTATAAATACTATTAATAGAATTTTTCAATTGATTAACAGTTGTTAAATGGGTCTTAACAATATCCTGAAGTGTGTGTTGCAATTCAGGATATCCATTATAGCCTAGTATATCTGCAAACCTAACTATAGTTGATTCACTTACGCCAATTTCTTTGCCCAATTTAGCAGCAGTCAAAAAAGCAGCCTTATCGTAGTTGTTTAATAAATAAGAAGAGATTTTTTTCTGACTTGAACTAAGTTTATGAAAATTTTTCTGAATATTAGTTTGAAATATAAGAATGTTTTCCATTGAATCACCAAATTTTTTACATATATAATTAGAAAAAGTAAAATGTTTTTTAATTTTTGTTTATATATGCAATTTTTGTTGCAAGATTATGTAGATGATGCAATTTGTCCTTCATTATTATACAATAAAAAAAATAAAATTACCAGAAAACTTATAATTTCTGCTAATTTTATTTTATAAAATATTTATTCTTCTATTTTATTAGTATTATTCTATGTTTCTTTTATATTTTATCCTCCTGTATCTTTTTCATGATAACTTCAATTCTTTAAATTTTTCTTAATACTATATCTAGTATCTTATCCTTTTTCCCTTTCAGTAATTCAGTGAGTTCTTTAATTTCCTTATTCAATCCTGCCTTAATTTCTTCTTCTTTAATCATTCCTAGGTTTATTCGAACATTAAGTATAGCGCTATTAAATGCTGACTCAGCCATAATCGCCCCAACACCTGCATCGCTGATTACATTCTTGTTACCCTTATCTGCAACTTCCTGGCAAATATTGAGCACATCCACACTTTTTCTGGCCACTTCCAAAGGTATATTTGCAGCTTCAATAAGGGCAATTTGCAGTTTCTTACTCCTGATTTCTTTTTGTTCCACTGTTTCTTTGGGCATTTTCAGAACTGCCATAAATTGATTAAAAGCTTCTATATCTTTCTCAATAAGGTCTTCAAAGTCAGCCCTTAGCCTTTCGCTTTTTTTTAATAATTTTTTAATACTCTCTTCCACATTTAGATATTGTTTTTTCCCGATAGTTAAATTCCCAACCATAGAAAGTAAAGCAGCACTCATAGCCCCCGCTAAGGCTGCTGCACTACCCCCTCCTGGTGTTGGAGAGCTGGATGCTAGTGTATCTAAAAAATTTTTTATTTTTTTATCTTTAATCATTCTGATACTTCCCTCCCACTTATCTTATATTTATGAAGACTTACTTGAATGTCTTAAATAAGCATCAATAAAATCCTCTATTTCTCCATCCATTACAGCTTGAACATTACTGCTCTCTGCTTTTGTTCTATGATCTTTAACCATTTGATATGGCTGAAATACATAAGAACGTATTTGATTTCCCCAGCCAATCTCTTTTTTTTCGCCGCTTATCTTTTCCATACTTTCTTCTTTTTTCTTTTGATAATATTCAAATAACCTTGCTTTTAGTATCTTCATTGCCGTTAATCTGTTACTGTATTGCGATCTTTCATTTTGACATTGTACTACAATATTTGTGGGCAGATGCGTTATCCTAACAGCTGAATCAGTTGTATTCACATGTTGACCTCCAGCTCCAGTAGATCTATAAGTATCAATGCGTAAATCAGCATCATCAATTTCAATTTCTATCTCGTCTTCAACCTCTGGTATAACATCAACGGAAGAAAAGGAAGTATGTCTTCTCTTGTTAGAATCAAATGGTGAGATTCTCACTAAACGATGTATCCCCTTCTCAGATTTCAACAATCCAAAAGCATTTTTGCCACTGACAGTAAAAGTAACACTTTTTATCCCTGCCTCATCACCTGGAAGGAGATCGACTATCTCAGTTTTTAAAGAATTATTTTCTGCCCATCTAAGATACATTCTTAAAAGCATTTCAGCCCAATCCTGGGATTCAGTACCTCCTGCACCAGGATGAATAGAAACAATAGCATTATTCTTATCATATTGCCCATCAAAAAATAATTCTCTTTCCCAAGTGCCTATTTCCCTCTCTAAACTTTCTATTTTATGAATTATCTCTTCCCATATTTCCGGATTATTTTCCTGACAATTTAATTCATACAACACCTCTAGATCTTCAACCTTTTCATCCAGCACCTGAAAAACTTCCACAGTATTCTGTAAATCTTTTAACTCTTTGGACATTTGGTTTGCTCTTTGCTGGTCATCCCAGAATTCATTTGAGCTCATTATATTAGAAATTTCTTTTATTCTTTTTTCCTTTTTATTTAATTCAAAGATGTCTCCTGAGTTCTTCTATCTTTTCTTTTAACTGGTTTATCCTGGCATTTAGTTCCACGCTGGAAATATTCATGATAATGATTCCTTTCTATTATTTATTCTTGCCACAACAGTATTTATATTTTTTTCCACTTCCGCATGGACATGGGTCATTTCTACCAATCTTTTTTCTCTTACCCTGTTTTTCTTGGCCTTTTTTCTGTTTACTGTTAATATTAGTCGTTCCCTGGTAATCATCTTTTGGCAGTGTAATCTCTTGCTTGTCTTCAATCCTTTGCGGTCTTTGTTTAACTTTCACGCGATAAACAAATTTAATAGTTTCTTCTTTTATATTCTCTACCATATTCTGGAACATATTATGTGCTTCAAAATGATATTCAGTCAGCGGGTCTTTCTGTCCATAAGCCCTTAGGCCAATTCCCTGCTTCAAGTCATCCAATCTCTTCAAATGATCTTTCCATTCACGGTCAACTATGCGAAGCAAAATCATTTTTTCTATTTCTCTCATCAAAGGTTCGCTAAGCTCTTTTTCCTTGTTTGAATATCCTTCTCCTGCTTTATCTAATAATTCATTCTGTAATTGTTCAATGGTTAATTGAGTTATATCTTCCGGTAATTTTATACTAATACCAAAAGTATCATAAAAATGGTCTATTAAGGCTGTTAAATTCCATTCCTCAGGGTATGTTTCCTTATTTGTGTAACGCTGAATCATATAAAAAATAGTATCTTCAAGCATATCCATTATAATATTTTTTACATCGCTACTAAGTAATACCGTTTTGCGCTGTTCATAAATAATCTTTCGTTGATATTCCATTTCATTGTCAAATTCTAATAGCTGTTTTCTAATCTCAAAATTCCTGGACTCAACTCTTTTTTGTGCTCCTTCTATCGAACGTGTAATAAAAGGATGTTCAATAGGTGTACCTTCTTCAACTCCTAATTTCTCCATAAAACCAGAAATACGATCAGAGCCAAATAAGCGCATTAAATCATCTTGTAAGGAAAGGAAAAAGCGCGAAGATCCTGGATCACCCTGGCGTCCAGATCTTCCTCTTAATTGATTATCTATTCTTCTGCTTTCATGTCTTTCTGTGCCTACAACATGCAGTCCACCCAATTCTGCAACTCCAGAGCCTAAAACAATATCAGTACCACGACCAGCCATATTTGTAGAAATTGTTACCTTACTCTTTTGCCCAGCATCAGCAACAATTTCTGCTTCTTTTTCGTGATTTTTTGCATTTAGTACACTATGTTCAATTCTCTCCTGCCTAAGCAATTTACTGATTCTTTCGGATTTATCTATGGAAACTGTCCCTACCAACACAGGCCTGCCTAGCTTATTTAATTCCTTTATTTCATGCACAACAGCAGCAAACTTTTCTTTTTCGGTCCGATAAATAACATCAGTATAACTATGCCTTATCAATGTCTTATTAGGAGGTATAACCACTACCGGCAAATTATAGATTTCAATAAACTCGTCTTCCTCTGTTTTGGCAGTTCCAGTCATACCAGCTAGTTTATCATATAATCGGAAAAAATTTTGGAAAGTAATTGTTGCTAAAGTCTGGCTTTCCCTGGCAATTGCTACATTCTCTTTAGCTTCGATTGCCTGATGTAAGCCATCGCTATATCTCCTTCCAAACATTAACCTGCCGGTAAATTCATCAACTATAATAACCTCTCCATCTTTTACTACATAGTCCACATCTCTTCTGAACAATTTATGTGCCCGGAGAGCTTGAATAATATGGTGCTGTAAATTCATATTACTTTGTGCATATAAATTTTCTACACCAAGCAATTTTTCCATTTTTGCGACACCTATTTCAGTTAAAAAGACAGTCCTTTCCTTCTCATTAATCTTATAATCCGTATCTTCCTTTAGATGATATACCAATTTATCTATTTGGAAATATTTTGTTGTAGATTCTTCGGTTGGTCCAGATATAATGAGAGGAGTTCTTGCTTCATCTATTAAAATACTATCCACTTCATCAATGATTGCAAAATCATGTTTACTCTGCACAATATCTTCAGCACGAATACTCATATTATCTCTCAAATAATCAAAACCAAACTCGTTATTGGTGCCGTAAACAACGTCTGCTTGATAAGCTTCTTTTCTTTGATCGGTATTCATATCGTGTTGAATAAGCCCGACATTTAATCCTAAATATTCATAGATAGGCCCCATCCAAAAACGGTCTCGTTTTGCTAAGTAATCATTAACAGTGACAATATGAACACTTTTACCCTCTAATGCATTTAGATAAGCTGGCAAAGTAGCAACCAAGGTTTTCCCTTCTCCAGTAGCCATCTCTGCTATTTTACCTTGATAAAGGACAACTCCCCCTATAATTTGAACATCAAAATGACGCATTTTTATTGTTCTTTTTGCAGTCTCTCGAACTACGGCAAAAGCTTCTGGCAAGATTTCATCTGCGGTCATACCTTTTTTTATTTTTTCACGTAAATATTCGGTTTTACTTTTTAATTCACTGTCTTTTAACTTAGCAATTTCTTCCTCTTTTGCATTAACTTGTTCTACTAATGGCTTTGTCTTATTTAATTCACGGGTATTTGGATCCCCGAATATTTTTTTTGCAATATTGAGCATTCTGAATCATCCCCTTATCAATTAATACCTTATAATATTTATTTCAGAATTTTAAATAATAACATAAAATAATCAAATATAAAATTGCTATAAGGTTGCTTCCTCCATCATTGTTTTCTGGATGAGCACAAACAACCCAATAAAAATCATAATATCTCCTACACTTAAAATCGAAGTAGCAGGCAATGGTTTAGGTAATGTGATAACATCTCCCAAAAAGGCAAATAATGTCTTACTATTTCTTAATGTGTATATTATATTATTCCCACTTCCCGGAAGATTCGCGGCGTTTACATATTGTTTGACATGCTCGCTTATTATTACTGGCATTTTACCACCGTTTACAATAATTACAAATGAATTCAATATTACCCCCAGAGTTATATATTTAAATCCCGGCAAGTCAATATTCTTAAAAGAAATAAATATTAAAAACAGATACGATATAATCAACAATATTGAACTATATTGGGGGAAAGGTGAAAATCCAATCATCTCAAAAATCCATATCAGAATTCTTAAGAACAGGGCAGTTGCAAATACATAAACTCCATCAATTGAAATATGTGTTAATCTTTCCAATTCTCCTCCTCTTAAAAGGGCAATTATAATTGAAAAGATAATTATTATTAGATATAACATCACTTGGCCCCCTCTTCTTTAATGATAGAAATAAATTCCTTAACCATGTCTGGGTCAAACTGTTTACCTGCCTGGGTTTCCAGCTCATTTAGTATTTCCGGTCCCGATAATTTCTTCCGATAAGGACGATCTGAATTCATGGCATCATAGGAATCAACAACGGCTAGCAAACGAGCACATTTGGGGATTTCTTCCCCTTTTAAGCCATCGGGATATCCCTTTCCATCATAACGCTCATGATGATGTAAAACCGTATTGGAACATTTTTTCAGGAATTCAATTGATTCAATAATTTTTGCACCAATTATTGGATGTTGCTTTACTTTTCCATACTCTTCATCAGTCAAACCGCCTCTTTTGCCCAATATGCTGTCTTCAATGCCAATTTTGCCGATATCATGCAATATGGCTGCATATTCTATAAACTCTATTTCTGGCTCTGAATAACCCAATCTCCTTGCCAGTTTAACCGCCATCATGGAAACCCTTTCAGAGTGACCATGGGTATAAGGGTCCTTGGCATCAATAGCTGCGGCTAATGTTTTAATGGTATCTAAATACATTTTACGCATTTTGGTATATAATTCAAATGAACGTCT
>CAYOLB010000236.1:0-5985 GCA_964404675.1 uncultured Atribacterota bacterium
ATGATTGACTGATCCTATCTTTTTTAATACCCGACCCTTATCGATTGTTCTAATTTGTTCACATTGTATGGTGCTGTCTTTTGTTAAACCGGCATCATCCTTGTTAATCCAGACATGGGAGGGGTATTTCTTTTTTAGGCGATCCCTACCTGTAATAACGGCGACAATAATGGTAGGGGCATTTTTGTTAAGGACATTATTCTGGATGATGATACACGGTCTTGTTTTTCCTGTTTCTGAACCTTGTATGGGATCCAGGTTTACATAGACAATATCTCCTCTATATAAATCCATTTTTATATATTTTCTCCATCTGCATATTTAAAATCTTCACATATCTCTTTATTTAATGTTACGGTATCTTTGGATTGTGCAATTAATTCTTCTTTTAATAATTGCATTTTTACCTTTTCAATATACTCCTCCATGGCCTTTCGAACAAAACTGCTGAAATTAGTGTCTGTCTTATCTGTTATTTCCCGGGCTTCTGATAGCAAATGACTAGGGAAACATACATTTTTTCTAACCATATTTGTTTTATTCATATTAACACACCTTTATAATAATATTATATGTATATTATATACATATAATATAAGATTATCAATAAAACAATATTATTATTTCTATATTATTCATGGTCAATAATATAGCCTTCTGTTATTAAAATATAAGATATAGTTTGGTATTTTAGTATTTTATGGGAATATCGTTGACGTTTAGACGCTAAAACGTTTTAACGTTTAAACGTCAGATAAAAATAATTATTTTTGTTCTTCCCGCTGAGGATCAATAGGTTCTCCATTAATAAACCGATTTAGATTTTCTTCAGAAACTCTCCACCTTCCGTTTATTTTTCTTCCCTTTAATATACCTTCCCTGAAATATACCCTTATAGTAGCCTCGGTGCTTTTAAGCATATCTGCCACTTCTTTTACATCATAGAGTTTAATATCATTCACTATTAATGGCATTTGTATTCCTCCTGTTATGTTAAACATTAAGTAAATTGACGCTTTAGAGCTTAAACGCTTTGACGTCATGACGCTTTGACGCTTTGACGCTTTGACGTCATCCTTGTCTTCTTTTTTACTTTCTGCTTTTTTATCTTCCCGGGTATCCTGGATCCATCCCAAAGATCCGCCTTTAAAAGGATCTGTTCCTAATCTTTCTTTTTTAGCCATTTAATCAACCTCTTTTAATAATTTCCTGACAAAGGTTTAAATAATCTCTGGCACCGTAACTGGTAGCTTTATATTCAAAGATAGTCTGGCCAAAACTCGGGGCTTCTGCTAGCGAGACATTATCCCTGATAAAAGTTTTAAAGAGACGGCTGCCAAAATGACTTTCAATTTTTTCAACAACTTCTTTATTAAGATTTTTCCTGTTATCAAACCTGGTGGCAATAATTCCGGTAATTTCTATATCCTTATTAAGTCTTTTTTTGACAATATTAATTGTATTAAGAAGCTTGCTCATACCCTGTAAGGCCAGAAATTCTGTCTGCAATGGGATGTATACTTCGCGGGCAGTAGTTAAGGCATTGAGAGTTAATAAACCCAGGCTGGGAGGACAGTCAAAAAGTATATAGTCGTAACCCACAATTTTTTCCAGGGCTTCTCTTAATAAAAATTCTCTTCCGGCTATTCCGGAAAATTCTATTTCCGCGCCGGAAAGTTCAAGAGAAGAGGGGAGAAGATCAATACCGTTTCTGCTTATAATGGTTTTCTTTGCCTTGCTGTCTCCCTTGAGAAGTTCATATACGGTATTTTCAAGCTCATGAGCTTCGATTCCCAAACTGTAGGTGAGGTGGGCCTGCGGATCCAGGTCCACAAGCAGAACTTTTTTACCAAGGGAACTTAACCCGGCACCGATATTCATTGTGCAGGTAGTTTTTCCTACTCCACCTTTTTGATTAATAAAAGCAATTTTTTTCATAATATGTTTTTGTATTAACCTACAATGTTTTACATTGATATTATATTAGCATATAATTTATGATATTGGAAGATGTTAGTTGAATATTTTTTTAGATTAAAAATATATTTTAGGAGATTATAAAAATGATAAAAGTAATCTTTGAAAAACTTGCTAAATTTTTCTGGATTATTTGTGATTTTGGCCCAATAGTTCTTGGTATTTTAGGGGTATATTTAACCTGGAGAAATATAACTAGCCAATATAAAAATATTATTTTAATAATTTTTTCCATTGCAATAATACTTTCTTTGATATCAACAATCAGAAACTCTTATATTGAGAGTAGTTTTAACAAATTATTAATAGAGAATAAAGAGATTTCAAATAGGATTGATGAGAAAGAAGACAAAAACAAACAACTAATTTTAGATAATAAGGAATTGGCCAAACAAATTAAGGATCTAAATGAGATTATTAAGAATATCACAGAAAGTACAAATATAATTAGTCAGCAAACATATTTATACCAAAGAGAAGGGGTTATTGTACCTTTTGGTAATGAAATAGAAAAAAGTCCCATTTATAAATATTATTTTAATAATGGAATAAATAGGTATATTGATAATAAATATAACGAAGCAATAGACCAATTTAACAAAGCTCTGGATATGTCTATATTAAATATTATAAACCCGGAAAAGAAAGTTTCAGCATATACCTTTCTTGGAAATTGTTTTTATAATACAGGTAATACCGAAAAAGCCAATAAATATTACAATGATGCGTTAACTTTTGCAAAAAATATAGAAAACAAACAGAGTAGAGGAGAAGAAATAGCTAATACAAAAGTAGAAATCGGGAATGTCTATTATACTATAGGTAATTACGATGAAGCCCTAACTCATTATCAAGAAGGACTTGATTTTTATAGTAAAACAAATAATGAAGAAAAAACTGCCTGGATATTAAATAATATTTGCAATATATTACATTTACAAGGGGAACACGAAGAAGCTTTAAAAAAATATAAAGAAATACTTGAAATATTTATTAAGAAAAATGACAAAATAAAAATAGCCGGCACTTATAATGGTATTTGTGGTATTTATCGTGATATAAGCAAATACGAGGAAGCAATAGAAAACTGCAATAAAGGAATTAATATTTTAGAAGGAACAGATAATAAAAATATTTTAGCGCTGCTTTACAGTAATAAAGCTATTATATTAAGAAATCAAAACCAGGTTGATGATGCTTTGGAAATAGCAGATAAAGCACTATATTTTTATATTTCTATAGATGATAAATTGAACATAGTTAATTCCTATAATCTTATAGGAAGTATTTATTATCTCAAAAAAGAATATGAGAAATCTTTGGAGAATTATTTAAGATCATTGGAGTTTGCTGAAGGAATAAACTATGAAAAAGGAATTTCTAATGCGAATAAAAACATAGGAGATCTGTATTATGATAAAGATGAAAATGAGAAAGCATTAGAATATTACCAAAAAAGCCAGGAAGTAAACGAAAAATATAATTATCTAAATGAGCATGATAGAGAAAAGCTTGGTTTAAGAATAAACGTCATAAAGAAAAAACTTGGATATTATGAGGATACTGATATTAATATTACATATGATGAGGAAGAAAAAAAGGGGGATCTTTAGCCTTTAGAGGAAAACCTTTAATAGGTATTTGAAGTTAAGTTTTTTAAAAATATTTTTAATACGCTTTGACGTCAAAACGCTTTGACGCTAAAGCGTCAAGACGTCAATTATATAAAACCGCAAAAGAAAAACCCGCCAGGGTGCGCATCGTTGAGAGGCATGACAATGGCTAGCTTATTGATTAAATCTTTACCGGTTACAGAAGGTATATTTGACATCTTTCATTAATTACATAGAGCGACTTGCAAAGGCTCTTTTTTGACAAAAGGCTGGTTGCCAAGTCTCTTTTCAAACTTATAATTATTTACTACAGATTTAGGCCTGCTTACATATGTTTTAATCGATTTTTCTTTAAAGATCTGGTCCCGGATTTTTAATTCATCTATACCTTCTAAATATAACAGAATGGCCTCTTGCAAATTTTCATTTGCCTCTTCCACAGTATCACCAAAAGAAGATACATCAAAATCCGGACAAGTAGCAACATATTGATCATTTTCTTTTTTAATAACATGTGTTACTACGATAAATAATTTTTTACCATTTTTTTTCATATTTCTATTCTCCCTTAGCTTTTAGGTATTAAGTAAAGCTAAAGAAAACCTCCTGAGGTAGTTAAATAATAGAATACCATTTCAATTTGTCAATTTCAGGCATTACTCATATTTCTCCCTATGCCCTTATAATTTCAACTAGTCTATCAATAGCTTCATTAAATTTCTTAACTTTTAGGCTAGCAGCTTTATAAAGAATAATATGTCTGTCTGCTGTAAATATACGGTTTGGCCTGATATTGCTTACCTGTTTTAGTTCTCCGGATTTAAAATCACCGTCTTTAATCTGGATAGCATAATTATCTTTAACATTTTGGCTTGTTATTTGACAGAGAATAACATCATCTCCATCTAATACAGAAATAACTAGGGCAGGGCGCCTTTTATTTTGAGTAAGATCAGAGAAGGGGAAGGGGATAATTACAATATCTCCTCTTACAAATTTTGCCATGCTTCATCTTCCTCTGGCTTTAGCCAATCCTTAGCAAGAGAAGATTCACTTGCAATTGTTATATTCATTCGATTTTTAGCATTTCTTGTCTTTAAAAATCTGATAAAATCTAATACCTCATCAAGAAAAGGTTCGGGAACCTGCTCAATTTCTTTTAAAAGTATTTCTTTTTTACTCATTACTGAAACCCTTCTATCTTCTATAAAGACGGACAGTTTATTTAAAATTATACCACAACATCGGTTACAGCTGCATTTGGCATTTTAATTTATTAAGCTTAAAAAATTATCAAGTTTTTCCTAAAAGAAAAACCCGCCAGGGTGCGCATCCTTGAGAGGCGTGGCAGGTGTGTTAAATTTATATTACTCATATATATAAGCTCTGTCCAAAAAAGATCAAGGAATAAAATACAAATCCTTCTCTTAAACAGTTTTTCTTTAAATAATCACGATAGAATATATTACATGTACTTGACATATTATCTAACATAATATAAAATGATGTTGAAACAGAGGTAAGTAAAATAAAAATGGAGGTAAAAAGGGAGGAGGGTTTCCTTTATGGATGCCTTAATGAAAAAAATTGGAAATAGGATAAAAGAGATAAGAGAAAGAGAGGGGCTTTCTCAGGAAGATCTGGCAAAAAGAATGGAGATTAGCAGGGTTGCTGTTTCACAAATAGAAAACGGTAAACGAAGAATATGCACTGAGGAATTAATAGCCTTATCCAGGATATTTAATGTCTCAACGGATATTTTGCTTGATTTAAAAAAAGATATCGAAATTATTTTAGCAAAAAGCAAAGAAGATAAACCAGAAGAAAAGCAAGAGATAAGAATTAGTGTTCCTCAGAAAAATATAGAAAAATTCAAAGAAGTTTTGCTTTATATTTTAGGGAAAGTAGGATCAAAACCTAATATTGGCCAAACAGTACTATACAAATTGCTGTACTTTATCGATTTTAATTATTACGAAAAATATGAAGAACAGTTAATTGGTGCCACTTATATCAAAAATCATCATGGCCCTACACCAAAGGAATTTATTAAGATCGTGAAAGAAATGGAAGGGAAAGAGTTAGTGAAGATACAGGAGAAATATTTTAAATATCCTCAAACCAAGTATATTCCACTTAAAAATCCTGATTTGTCTAAGTTGAATGCCCAGGAAGTAAGTGCAATTGATGATGTTCTAAACAAATTTGCGGATATGAATGCATCGCAAATAAGTGAATATTCTCATAAAGATGTCCCCTGGATGACCACAGAAGAAGGAGACGTTATTGATTATGAATCGGTCTTTTACCGAACTACACCTTATTCAGTGAGGGAATATAGTGAAGAAAGAGAAGAAGATATTTAGTGAGATACGCAGATTAAAGGAATTTGAAA
>CAYOLB010000237.1:0-2587 GCA_964404675.1 uncultured Atribacterota bacterium
AAAATGGAAGAAATTTTCGAGAAACAAAAAAAGATTAATGTCATTGATTTGGGTATCATTGATTATGAAGAGGCATTGGATATTCAAGAAAGATTGTTGCAGCTAAGAAAAGAAAATCGCATAGCTGACACTATGCTTATCCTGGAACATGAACCGGTAATTACTATTGGAAAACGGGGAAATCAAACTAATATACTGGTTCCCAGGGAATTTCTAAAAGGAAAAGGTGTAAAAATATGCTCTATCGGACGTGGTGGAGACGTAACTTACCACGGTCCGGGACAGATTGTCGGTTATCCAATTATGCGTTTTAAAGACCATGTTGCTGGAGTTAGAGAGCTGGTTCATAGCCTGGAAGAAATTTTTGTGCAATTATTAGAAGATCATTATCAGGTTAAAGCCAGTCGTGATTCCGAACATCCCGGGGTCTGGATTGGAAATGATAAAATAACTGCCATTGGCTTACTAATTCGTTCAGGTGTTACCATGCATGGTTTTGCCTTCAATGTCAATACTGATTTAACTCCCTTTCAGTGGATTTTATCCTGTGGTATTATAAATAAAGGAATAACTTCGATTAAAAAATTAACCGGGAAGGAAGAAAATATTAACATAGTCAAGGAACAAGTTGTTCATTATTTTGGACAAATATTTAACCTTCAGCCTTCTTGGAGAGAAAGAGAAGAGTTAAAAAAAATATTAGAGGAATCATCATGAATATGAGGAAGCCGGAATGGCTAAGAATTAAGTATAGGAAAAACGAACAGACAGAGCAGGTTATTTCATTACTTAAACGCTTATCTCTGCATACCGTTTGTCAGGAAGCCATGTGTCCTAATTTATTTGAATGTTTTGGTAAAAAAACTGCTACCTTTATGATTTTAGGGAAAAACTGTACCCGTAATTGTACTTTTTGCAATGTTCATAAGGGAAAACCTGATCCTGTTGATGTACATGAACCGAACCATCTGGTAGAGGCAGTAAAAGAACTTGGTTTGAATTATATAGTCATTACCTCGGTAACTCGTGATGATTTACCGGACGGTGGTGCTTTTCAATTTGTTCAGGCAATACAAAAATTACACCAGTTTTCCGATGAACTACTGGTAGAAGTCCTTATACCTGATTTTAAAGGCAACCATGCTGCACTTGCTGAGGTGGTCAAAGCAGGGCCCGATGTCTTGAATCACAACGTCGAAACAGTACCTCGCTTATATCCCGAAGTTCGTCCTATGGCTGATTATCAGCGTTCCCTTACTGTTTTAAAAAAGAGCAAAGAAATTAACCCAAAAAGACTTACTAAATCAGGGATAATGGTAGGTTTAGGTGAAAAAGAGAAAGAAGTTTTACATGTTTTGCAAGATTTAAGAGAAGTTGGCTGTTCCATGCTGACTATTGGTCAGTATCTAGCTCCTTCCCATTTTCATCACCCTATTGTGGAATATATTCATCCATATCAGTTTGCTTATTATGAAGAGAAGGCTTATCAGATGGGATTTAAGGGTGTGGCGTCTGCACCTCTGGTCAGAAGTTCGTATAGAGCCAAAGAACTATACTTGTCCTGTCTTTAATAGTAGTTGACTATTTTATCTACCCCTTTTTAGTAATGTTTCATTTTTTATTTAACCATAAGAGACCACTTTCTAAGAAGATAGTAATAGTTAAACAAAATGGTTTTTCTATAAAAAGATTGAGCTAAGCTAGTTGACTATTTTTTACCTGAGGTCCAAAGTTGGAAGTACTATTACTTAGAAATATTATAGCTAAACCTCTTTTAGAGGTTCTTAAAGCCATCTGCCATGCGGGTGCGTATCTACTATGTTATAATTAATTTGTGATATGATTTATATTATCTAATTTGGAATAAGAAAGGAATATTTTCTAAATTGATTGCAGATTTTTCTGAAGAAGAAAAAAATGGAATTACTGTCATTGGTGGAGCCAACATAGATATTAAAGGTAGATCAAAGAATGTAATTCAATGGGCTACCTCTAACCCTGGTACAATACGCGTTGGCCATGGAGGAGTAGGAAGAAATATTGCCCATTATTTAGGGCTATTGAATATACCAGTAACTTTTTTGGGTGCTGTTGGTGATGATGATGAAGGTAGGGAAATAGTAGAAAAGCTTAGGAATGCAGGAGTAGGAACTGGGGAGATAATTCATTCGAAAAAAGACCCAACCGGAAAATACCTGGCTATTTTAGACGAAAAGGGGAATATGCAAGTTGCAGTAAGTGATACAGTAATCATGAAGAGAGTAACTCCCCGTTATTTAATTGCAAAAGCTGGGATTATCTTGAAGAGCCGATTTGTTATTATTGATACTAATTTGACAACAAAAGCTATTCATTATATTGCTTATTTGTGTGCTAGAGAGAATATTCCACTGATTGTTGACCCTGTTTCTATTGTGAAAAGCAGGAAATTACTGGGAGTTCTCCCTAAAATTGACTATTTAAGTCCTAATTTAAATGAGCTAAGTGCATTAACGGGTATATCGATTCGAACGACCTCAGATCGACAAAGAGCCATGCAAGAGCTGATAAAAAAGGGTGTAAAAAATATAGTTCTTACTAATGGTGC
>CAYOLB010000238.1:0-4745 GCA_964404675.1 uncultured Atribacterota bacterium
TCGTTTATTCATATGTAAAAAGCTACTGAGCTAATTACAAATATTATACCTCTTATAAAAAGTAAAGTAGAATTATTAATTGTGCCAGTTGCCGAGATATAATCTAAAAATACTTAATAGATGTGTTTAATATTTTAATAAGATAATTATTATTATTTATTTTCATCATCATAAATGATCGACAACTGACATCGAAGGTAAGGTGGTTGAACTGGCAAAGAGGCTATCTATATCTATATATGGCAGCAACTCCCGTATCACTAGGCATCCTCTCTTTTGGAAGCACCGCCACTTTTCCTCTTCTCTTAAGAACTAATTCAGCTAAGTCATCTAGGACATCATCAAAGTCCGGATCTTTAATTTTCCCTAATTCTATTTTCCCGGTATTATCATCGATTTTTCCAGGTATTATCTTATCAGCCTCTATTAGAATGGTTTCCACTCTGTTATCAAAGGCAGCACTGGTAATTTGTGCTAATTCATCCGAGCCTAGTGAATTAGCTTTTGCATTTTCAAAAGAATTCACTAAATTTTGTGTCTTTTCCAAATAAATAGGTTCTATTATCTCCCAGGCCTTCTCTGTTAACTGTTCCATTTCGAAAGAATCATAAGAACCTTTTATCCCCTCTTCAATTAAATATGAGTTGTGGCTTATTTTTTTAAATATATTATGATGCTCTTTCAATGAAACCAAAATAAGTGGTAATTTTGATGGTTTTGAATAATTCTCTAATACAAATCTATCCACATATCTAAAAAACTTTTCTATGTCTTTCTCAATCTCATCTTTTTTCCCACCATGACCATGATACATAGCGGTTTCTCCTGCACCTCCATAAGATCCATGAGTTAGGTAGGAATCAGTGTGTTGCTCTCCTAAGACTTCATCTATAGTTCTATGAGTTTCAGGATCCATTTTAATCTCCTCAAATCCGTATCTGTTGCCTTCATAAAGGGTGAAGTCATTACTGTTTAAACCTAATAAGTGATATTTATCCAGTGATTGAAAAATTCTAATAAGTGGTTTGATATGAAAGCTATCTGCTACTACAATCAGCTCTTGTACCAGTCTAGAAAGTTTGTATACAATGCATTTGTTTGGGTTGGCAAATACAGCTAATCCATCTAAAGTATTATTCCAAAAGTCTTTCTCTTCTTCTAGGTGGTAAAAAGGTTTCATTATAGAGTTTAAATCATCTTTTTTATACTTCTGTTTTAGTGAATTTTCAATTTCTCGAATTAAATTTTCAAACACTATAGGGTCCTGCTTATTTTCCGGTGAATACCTGTGAGTAGGTTGATAAAGAGATATACATGGTTCACTTTCTTCAAAAATTATATCATTGGGAAATTCTTTAACAATCTCGTACATCATAATATTTCTCTATCCTTTCCTTTATGTATTACTTGTATTTTACAATCTTTTTTTAGGCACCCTTCCAAACACAAAACTATCCGATTTTCTTATGCTATACACAAGAACAATAATGTCTTCCCTGTAAGTCTTCATCATTCAGCTACTTTTTTTCTTTCCCCATCCTGTCTATAAAAGTTTCTATCAGATCAATAGGAATCGGGAAGACTATGGTAGAATTTTGTTCGGTAGCAATTTCCTTCAAAGTCTGCAAAAACCTTAATTGGACAGAAACAGGGAATCTACCCAGGACTTCAGCAGCCTTTGACAATTTTTCGGAAGCCTGGAATTCGCCTTCAGCACTTATAATCTTGGCTCTTCTTTCCCTTTCTGCTTCAGCCTGCCCGGCAAATGCCCTCTGGATAGACTGGGGCAGTTCTACATCCTTTATCTCTACTGTAGAGACTTTAATTCCCCATGGATCGGTCTGCTCATCGATTATTTTTTGAAGTTCCCGGTTGATCTTTTCCCTTCTGGCAAGAAGATCGTCAAGCTCTGCCTGACCCAGGATACTTCTCAGGGTAGTCTGGGCTATCTGCGAGGTGGCCACCATATATTTTTCAATTTTTACAATACTTTTTTCCGGATCCATAACCCTGAAATAAATCACAGCATTGACCTTTACCGGTACATTATCCCGGGTTATAATGTCCTGGGGCGGCACGTCCATGGTTACGGTCCTAAGGTCTACTTTTATCATCTTATCCACAAATGGGATGATCACAAAGATCCCGGGACCTTTAGCTCCCCTTAGCCTTCCGAACCTGAAGATAACACCCCTCTCATATTCCTTTAATATTTTTATTGCCGAGAATAGAAGGATCAGGACGATAACTACTCCAAAGATCACACCAATAATCGGACCTACTAGCATATCAAACTCCTTTTTTATTTTTAAAACGTTTAAAGTAAAACTTTCTATGGATTCTATTATGTTTGTAACCGTAATCCTGTTCCACACAACAAATAATATATCTTTCTGTATTTATAGTAATTTTTTCCATTATACTTTCAGCATGATAATTCTATGTTATTTTTCAATTGAAAAAAGCGTGTCCCCTGCAAAACCTATAAGCCTGTCCAGGCCATAAGATGGCTCCTGGGAGTACTGGTACAACTCTCTTTAACTTTTTAGTATCTTAATATTAATCCATAGGATAACCGGAAGTCTGCACTGATTTTATTAGTGTACAGACTTGAAAGAACTATTTAACAACTCTAAATTTTTTTTTACTAATTATTAAACAGTTTTTCTTTTATCCAGGAACCCCAAAATTATGCTTACTATCCCTACTCCTATTAAAGCTATTGATAACCACAAACCCAGGGTCATCATGGGGAAAAGCGTAAGTATTCCCATGATAGCTATAACTGCCCCTACAACTATTAATACAACCTTACTCATATCATATTCCTTTAAATCTTGTAGCAATAAGAAGTAAGACTGCCGATGCTAATACCAGCCAGAAGGAATATTGAGAAAAGGAACCTACAAAATGAAGAATAATTCCCAGAACTGCGAGAATCAGTGCAATCCACCAGGTTATATTTTTGGGTGCCGATAAGTGTTTCATTTTAGTAATCTCCTTTATTACCTAATATTAATATAATACTTATTTTTTCTTTTTTTTACTTTTCTAAATGAAAATAAATTTTTTTAAAAGCATATTTTTACATAATAATAGCCAGAATAACCATTATTATTAAAAAGACTATAAAAACGATAAATAGAATTTTTAGGATTCCCCAGCCTGTTTTTCCGGCTCCTCTAAAACCAAAAATACCTGAAAAAATTATTAGTACAACTGCTACAATTGCCAGAATCCAAAAGATACTCATACTTTACTCCTTTTCTCAAATAATTTCTTCTTATTAGAAACTCTAACGTGTTCTTATGCCTATAATTAACACCAAACCACCTACAACGATTTCAAGTATTGCACGCCACAATGGCACACTGGCCCAACCAAATTGAGGGAATAGGCCCAAAATTCCTACCACAAGCAATACAATCGCCGCAATAATCAGTATAAACCTCATTGTTTTTCCTTTCTCTCTTTATAATAATTAATTAGATGTTGCATTATACATACTACCGTCCTCGTTTTTTAACCTTTCCATCTCTTGATCAAAATAACCATATACATAATCGATTTCTTCCCAAAAGCTGGCTTCGGTAAGATAGGCTTTGTTTTCAATTTCACCGAGTTTACTGGCAGAGGCATTTTCATTAAACATTTTAAAGAAAAGCGCTCTATAAGAAACTGCTTCAACAGCCAGGCTATATGCCTTTAAAGCAATGGGAGGGGGGTCTATATTTTCCAGATTATTTTTAAATTCCAGGTATCTTTGTTCCAGTATCAAAGAACATTCAATCTTTTCTTCCAGGAGAGTACTGTCATTAAAATCATCAAGAATGGAGGAGGTACTATTTATATGGTCCAGCCATACGGGAAAGAATTCGTCACTGAAGGACTTAAAGTCTTCCAGTTCATCTTTAAACCCTGCAAGAGTAGTCTCCCCTCCAGTCTTTAAGCTTATTTCTTTTAAGGTGTCCTCATCAAAGCCCGGTTCTTTGTATTGGCTGTATTCTTTTGTTGCGCAGCCCATAAGGAAGACTAAAACAAAGATAAATACTAAAATCAGGGCTTTTACTGTTAGTTTCATGTTTTTTATAAATTACTTTTAGTTTATATTAAAAAATCTTATATGGAGACTTTTATCTGCTCTTTTTTTAGAAAGTCGTTCATGGAATTATAGAATTTTTCAGCTGAATCCCCCTTTAAGATAAAATTTCCTATGCCTATTTTTTGGTACTTTTCTTCCATTCCGGGATCTATGCTTAAGATAAGTATTGACATGGCCGGATATAATTTCTGCAGAACAGGCATTGCTTCCCTTGTCTTATGGTTTACAAAACCTCCGTTTATAATCAGTACATCCGGCTTTTCTTTTTTTAATTTACTATATAGATTATTGACACTGTCCACATGAAAGATCGACCCTATTTTATTTCTCCCGGTATCTTTTATCTGGGTAAGAACCAGCATCAGGGCTGAAACCAGGCTTTTACTTTTTTCTGCAAGTAATATTTTCATTTTTTATTTAAGTATAACTGCCAGGCAGGATAAAGGAACCGTGAAGTGTATGGTATTTAAGCGGGTGCTATAACCAGTATTAACCTGGTAATTTTATCAGTTTTTGTTTTAAGGCAAGATAGGCAGCTTCGGTCCTTTTAGAGGCGCCCAGCTTGCTTAATACGTTGCTGACATGGAATTGAACCGTGGAGTTGCTGAGAAAAAGTCTTTCTGCAATTTGTTTGTTGGATAGG
>CAYOLB010000239.1:0-2280 GCA_964404675.1 uncultured Atribacterota bacterium
CACCGCAGAATAAAATATAGTTTACATAACTAAGCATTATCGCTGACCTTCCCTCAGAAGGTACGATAGTGTCAAGTTATGTAATAATATTTTTCTTAAGTGCCGCCGTTCGGTGGGTAGTTATAGTTTGATTCTCTAATCAATTTACCAAAAAACGAATTCATAGGTAACGATATGCTTTCAATTATTCTATGAGAGTTTCTTATGAATTGTTCCCGAACTGGCGGCGAGTAGCCACAATCAAGAGATTCCCACTCTTAAAATTTTATAGGTAACGATATTCCCGAAATTATTCCAGGAGAGTTTCGTATAAAATTTGTTAAATGCCCTCGATTAATTGTTATCAAGATTTAAATTTATCCTTCATTTGTGATATTATATTAATGAGGACAGCTGGTCCTACAGAAAGTCCACTTTTATCTTTTTTTCAGGCAAAAAAAGAGAGGGTAAAAAGGTTTTTCTTTCCGCTAACCGGCTGTCCTTTTTTATTCATGATTGTGATAAAAAAACAACTGCCTGAATTATAAAAAATCGGCTTAAATGCAAAAAAGGGTTACAGGGAAAGACAGTGCTCCAGCTAGAGCAAGATCAAGGCAAAAAAAGGGGTAAATGCCAAAACAAAATACAAATACCTAACCTATACAGTATAGTAGTCGCTTTTTTCCTTCGGAAACCGTTGAAAAATATAGAATTTGACCATTAAAAAGTGAATGGTTTTTCGTATTTTTCAATTATAAAGGGAATCATCAATAATATGTTTTTCTTTTAATACTTTGATTGCTTTTTTAACTGTCGCTGAGTTCATCTTTGCTGTTTTTGCAATTTTATATATCGATGGATGTTCACCGTCAAATAGAGTCCCCAAAAGACAGACAATTCCACGTTGAGTATTAGTTAATTCAGGTAAAATCCTCATATTTTTAACTAAAATATTGTTTCCACTTAATTGTCCTCCCCGAAACCGGTAAGTGCATTGCTCACACTGGATGTAGGAAACTTTTTCTCTTATCCCGCTGCAACCATAATGATAAGCTTTCCGGTAGATCTTTTTAAGTTCAACGTCTGTCAGGGGATTGGCCAGAGACCGGTTTTTCTTTTCTACAATCTTTCTGGCATATTCCCGGGAGTTCTTATTCTGGATCAGGAGATTATAAAGAATAAACAGGCTGTTATTCCTCTCCCCTTCTTTAAGATCTCTTTTTAATATCTGTCTTATACAATCCATCTTGTACCCGTGGTATATTAGTATTTTAAATATTATATGCTTATTTTCAATATTGTCATCCCTTTTTTTAAGCAGCTTTTCAGGAATAGGCAACATTTTACTAAGCGGAACTTCATAGGTGTAGCGGTGATTTTTTATTATTGAAGGAGGAGCTATAATATAGCTCCCGTTACTCTTTAATTCAAGATTTTTACCGAACAGTCGGTTGGTGCTCTTTACCTGGTTTCCGTTTAAGTAGAAATAAAAATGGTATCCCCTGTTGGTCTTTACCCTCGTGGTTTTTGTAATCTCTGGGATCTTGCCTTTTAATTCAGGTAAAAGAGAAAGATCGTCAACATCAATAACTGCCAGCTGGCTTATATGCCCGGTAACTATTCCGATATTGAGTGTATCAAACTGGCTATGCCATTTCAGGATATCATTTACCGTTGCCCTCTTATATTGATATTTCTTCCAGTATACACATGGTTTTTTCTCCTTATCAACCGGGATTAAGCTATATCCGTATTTCAAATACTGATTGATAATACTGTGAATATAACTCAAAACTTACCGGGGCAAAGACAATAGCAGAAAATCCAACCATACCCTTACAGCCTTTCAACTACATTTGATATTACAATCCTGGTATGACGATAAAATACGACTTCAGGACAATATTACGATATAGCAAAAACAAATAACTTAAACAAAAAAGAATGTGCCGGATATCCAGCGTAGCAAGTTTATAAAAAGTAGAGCAATATAAATATCACGCTCCAGCAAATGTAAATATCACAATACTTAAAAGAAAATATTTGTATAAACTAATAAATGTTATTGGCTATTCAAAATTAAAACCTTTCTCTTTAAACAGCTTTACACATATATCAACTATTTTGGGATCATATAAAACACCTTTATTCCTGGTTATTTCCTCAAGGGCTACATCAACTCCCAAAGCTTCCCGGTAGGGACGGTGGGAAGACATGGCCTCAACTACATCTGCAACACCAATAATTTTGGCCTCCAATAAAATTTCATCACCCTTCAGCCCGTTAGGATAGCCAGAACCG
>CAYOLB010000240.1:0-14335 GCA_964404675.1 uncultured Atribacterota bacterium
ATAGAGGTTTAATTAAATGCTTGGTTGCGGGGGGCGGATTCGAACCGCCGACCTTCAGGTTATGAGCCTGACGAGCTACCTAGCTGCTCCACCCCGCTATACTCTATACTGTTTCTTTAACTATAAATATTAGCCTTCTAAAAAGTCGTTTATTATTTTAACATTCTTGAAATTTAAAGTCAATTAATAAAAATTGATTAATTGGCAATTCTTACAAAGGTGCCGGAGGCCGGAATCGAACCGGCACAAGCTTTACAGCTTCCAGGATTTTAAGTCCTGTGCGTCTACCTATTCCGCCACTCCGGCAAACTTAAATTATTATAGGACAAATGATAATGACCGTCAATAGAAGTTTTAATAATTTTAGTTAAATAAACTTTTTTTCACAATATAAACAATTTTCTATGTCAATGATTATATGAACATTCTACTGATTTCTGGTCGCTTTATATAAAATCTCATTTGGTTTAACCATATCCAGTTCTTCCCGGGCAATTTTTTCAATATAAGGATTAGTATTTAAAAGATTTACCTTTTCAGTCAACAATTTATTCTCTTCTTCTAACTCATTAATATCACCTTTTAAATCATAAATATATACCCTTAACTCCAAAATATCAGCATATTTTTCAGAAAAAACAAAAGTAATATAAAAGATAAGCAACAAGATAATTGCCCAGGTTATTTTTGATTCCAGAAGAGATTTTATTCCAGACATTATTGTTGAAAAACCTCTTTTCCTCTGTAAATTGCCTGTTCCCCAAGTTCCTCTTCAATTCTCAACAACTGGTTATATTTAGCAATTCTGTCTATTCTACAAAGAGATCCTGTTTTGATTTGACCTGCATTTGTCGCTACAGCCAAATCTGCAATAATAGTATCTTCTGTCTCTCCAGACCTATGTGAAATCATATTAGTAAAACCGGCACGTTTCGCCATTTCCATAGTATCAAGTGTCTCAGTTAAAGTGCCAATTTGATTTAATTTAATTAAGATAGAATTTGATGCCTTTAACTGAATACCCTTCTGTAATCTAACTTTATTGGTAACATATAAGTCATCTCCGACTATCTGTATCTTTTTACCAAGGCGCTCGGTTAATTTGCTCCAATTATCCCAATCATCTTCTGCAAGTCCATCTTCAATAGAAATAATGGGAAATTTCTCCACTAATTTCTCATAATAATCAATCATTTCCTCTGATGATCTTTCTATACCTTCCCTAGAAAGTATATATTTGCCTTCTTTATAAAATTCAGATGCTGCAGGGTCCAGTGCAATGTATATATCTTTTCCCGGTTTATACCCAGCTTTATTGATTGCCTCAACAATTATTGCTAAAGCTTCATCACTTGATTTTAACTGTGGAGCAAAACCTCCCTCATCTCCTACTGAAACATTATAACCTTCTTTTGTCAATACTTTCTTCAAAGATTGAAAAGTCTCTGCTGCCATACGATAATTCTCAGAAAAATTTGTTCCTCCTACTGGAACAATCATAAATTCCTGTAAATCAACACCGCTATCAGCATGTTTACCTCCATTTAAAATATTCATAAATGGAACCGGCAATTCTTTGGCATTTGTCCCGCCTATATAACGATATAGGGGTAATTCTAAATATCCTGCAGCTGCTTTGGCTGCTGCCAGTGAGACTCCCAATATAGCATTAGCTCCAAGTTTTCTTTTGTTATGGGTATCATCCAGATTAATCATTACCTGATCTATATAACACTGATCCAGGGCATCTAATCCTACTATTTCAGGAGCAATTACCTCATTGACGTTATCAACTGCTTTTAAAACACCCTTACCGCCAAATCTTTTCTCATCTCCATCCCTTAATTCTACCGCTTCATAAGTTCCAGTACTAGCACCAGATGGAACCTGGGCAATTCCCATAATTCCACTCTCTAGATGTACTTCAACCTCTATTGTCGGATTCCCTCTAGAATCAAGAATCTCTCTTGCATAAACATCAAGAATGCTACTCATTATTATCCTCCTTATTGTCATTGATTAGAATATTTTTCTTTTTATTTTATATTTTATCGGATATGGCAAAAATAGTGGCTCATTGAATATATTGTACTTTATAATATCACTTTCTATAAACTACCTAAATAAGTAAACAAAAAAGTTCCTAAACTAAAATATATAATTAAACTTCCAACATCAACTGCCGTTGTAATAAAGGGACCAGTTGCTACTGCCGGGTCAATATTTAATTTTGTAAAAACCAAAGGTAACAATGTTCCAACTGTTGCTGCAGTAATTACAGTGATACACAACGATAAACCTATGGTTAAACCTAAGATATAATCATTCTGCCAAAAATACGTTAATACTGATATCATAATACCAATAGTTATCCCAATAAAAAATCCTACCTTTGTTTCTGTCCATATATTCTTCCATAATTCATCTAAATGGAGCTGTCCTGTTGCCAAGCCCCTAACCGTAATAGTAGATGATTGGGCACCTACATTACCTCCCATTGCCATTATAATAGGGATAAAAAAAGCCAGCGCAACAACTACCTCTAAAATACTGGAATATGATTCAATAACCGAACCAGATACAATCTCACCAACCATACAGACTAAAAGCCAGGGCAACCGAGCTTTCGCTCTGCTTAATGGGCTAGCCTTTATCAACTTATCTTCATAGAATTCAGCTGAACCAACCATTTTATGAATATCTTCAGTGACCTCTTCTTCTAAAACGTCAATTATATCGTCAACAGTTATAATTCCAACCATCATACCCTTTTTATTAATAACCGGAATTGCCAAAAAATCATAGTCTGAAATCATTTTGGCAGCTATTTCACGGTCTTCCGTGTCCAACACACTTATAACATCTTCTTCCATAATCTCAGAAACTTTTTTCTTGGCATCTGCCACAATTAAGTCCCTTAAAGATAAGACACCAATCAATTTCTTTCTTTTATCTAATACATAAACATAATAAATCATCTCTGCTTCAGGACTCATTTCACGAATATGCTGAATAGCTGCCTCAGTGGTTAGATACTCCGGAAGGGTCACAAATTCATTATTCATGATACTTCCGGTAGTGTTTTCCTCATATTTCATTAACTCTTCAATTTCTTCTGCTTCTTCTTTAGGCATTAAATCCAGGAGTTCACGTGATTCTTCAGGAGTAATTTCTGCCAAGAGGTCAACTGCCTCATCTGTATCCATTTCTTCTAATATTTCTGAGGCTTGTTTTTTACTCATGGCATTCAATAAACTAGACTGTAGCTCAGGATTCAACTCAGAAATATACTCAGCTATTGTTTCTCTATTTTTAATAAGCCAGAATATCTCAATTATTTGCTCTGGAGAAAGTTCTTCTGCTATTTCACTAAAATCATTAGGGTGGAGGTCTACCACTAGTTCTTTTAATTCTACTGTTTTTTTGTCCTCTAAGAGTCTTTTGATTTTTTCAATTATAATTTTATCTTCCATTTTTTGCTATCCATCTATTTATTTAATTTCAATTATCAATCAGTCAATAGGAATTTTCTCTTCTTTAACAATTCTATAAAGCCTAGAGGAATGCGAAATCGAAACATTTCCAATTGGGGTTTCTAAAACCTCTATTTCTAAAATTTTATGTCTGAAAAAAATTTTAATACTATCATTGGGTTTTACATTATCACCAGCTTTAGCATTTTTACCATTTAGCATTACACTTCCGCTGTCACAGGCTTTTTTGGCTTCTGTTCTTCTCTTTATAATCCGGCTTAATTTAAAAAATTTATCAATTCGCAAAATATTTTTCCAACTATTTTATATCTCAATTTTATTCTTTTTTCTTTAGCTGAGGGAATAGAATTACTTCTCTAATTGAATCATGATTAGTCAATAACATAATCAATCGATCAATGCCTACACCCATCCCACCGGCCGGAGGCATTCCATACTCCAGTGCCTCAATATAATCATAATCCACAAAATTCTGATTTATTTCCCCTTCGCTTTTATTTTCTGCCTGCTGTAAAAAGCGTCTTTTCTGTTCTATTGGATCATTCAATTCAGTGAACGCATTGGCTAACTCCATGGAATTTATAAACAATTCAAATCTCTCTACAATATTTGGATTACCTGGTTTCTGCTTTGATAAAGGTGAAACTTCAATTGGATAATCAATAATAAAAGTTGGTTGAATCAAAGTCCGTTCTACCTCTTTTTCAAACAATTCATTTATTACTTCTCCCCTAGCTGAGTTCTCTGGTATTTCTAATTGATATTTTCTGACTAAATCTTTTATATCATCATCTTTTATTTCTTCAGGATTAACTCCAGTGACTGAATATATAGCCTCAAACATAGTTAATCTTTTCCATGGTGGAGTAAAATCAATCTTCTTATCTTGATACTGAATAACTAAATTATTTTTAAGTTTCTTTAGAACATAACTAATCATTTCCTCGGCAATATCCATCATTTTATAGTAATCAGCATAGGCTTCATATAGTTCCAGCATGGTAAATTCAGGATTATGCTTGGAGGAAATCCCTTCATTCCGGAAATTACGATTCAACTCATATACTTTTTCAATTCCACCAACTAATAGTCTTTTTAAATAAAGCTCAGGGGCAATCTTTAGATAAAGGTCACGGTGCAAACTATGATGATGGGTTACAAAAGGTGTTGCAGTTGCCCCTCCTGGTATCGGTTGGAGCATAGGGGTTTCTACTTCCAAAAAACCCTTGTTATCTAAAAACTTTCTAATATATCTAATAATCTTGCTTCTTTCAATAAAGACATCCCTAACATCAGCATTGCTAATTAAATCAAGATAGCGTTTACGATATCTAATTTCCGTGTCAGTTAGTCCATGCCATTTTTCAGGTAATGCTCGTATTGATTTACATAGTAGTGTAAAACTATCTGCCAATACTGTCAATTCACCGGTTCTGGTCTTAAATACTGGTCCAGAAATTCCAATAATATCGCCAACAGATATCTTTTTAAATATCTCAAAGGAATCAGTTCCAACGAAATTAGATTTAACATAAATCTGTAATTTACCTGTTTGGTCTTCTAAATCTGCAAAGGCTGCCTTGCCATGTCTTCTTAAAGCTTTCAACCTACCAGCAATAATAACCTTCTCCTGTGAAGGGTCTGAAGTAGCATTATTATCAAATTGCTCTATTATTTCTTTTATAGCTTGTTTCCCTTCAAAACGCCTTCCAAATGGGTCTATATCTTTAGTCTTTAAGTCTTCTATTTCCTTTATCTTTTCTTCTCTTAATAAATTAACATTTTTCTTTTCTTGTTCAGACAATTCATTTAACTCCTTGTTATGTGATATCCGGCTATTATAGTAATAACCTAAAATTATACAATTGAATAAAAGTATATAGCAAACCCACTTAGCGGGTGTTTTTAAGAAATCTATATAAAAGGTGATTTTTAGTGTTTAAATAAATTATTTAACTTTTTAGTTTAATAACATATTTTATAATATAAAGGTGATAAAAGTAAATAAAAAAAATGAACAAGTCAAAAGCAATTCTATAACCTGTTCATTTTTATTTTAAAAAACTATAATTAAAAAAACTAGACTTCTTTATTTTATTTCCAGTACTTTATAATGTAAACTCCCAGCAGGGACTCTTATTTTTACCTTGTCGCCTACCTTTTTCCCTAAAACTGATTTACCAATAGGAGATGCAATGGAAATCTTGCCAGAAGAAGGATCAGATTCAATATAATCAACCAGGGTATATTCAATTTTCTCTTTCTTTTTTAGATCTTCTACAACAATCTGTGAACCAGGTGAAACAACAGTATGATCATTTTTTGAGTTATCAATTAACTCACAATTTTCAATGACCTTTTCCAATGTTAGTATACGGCCTTCAATAAAGGCCTGTTCATTTTTAGCAGCTCTATATTCAGCATTTTCCGCTATCTCGCCAAAAGCAACAGCATGACTTATTTTTTCAGCAATTTCTTTTCTCTTTACTGTTTTTAATTCATGTAATTCAGCCTTAAGCTTCTCCAAACCTTCTTCAGTAAGCATAATTTTTCGGTCATTCATTTTTACACATCCTAACCTTTATCATAAAATTAAAACTAAGATAAGTTGGCACTGGTTATAAGGGCACTTATCTTAGTTACTTATAAATAATATTATATTTTTACTTAATCAATCATCTTTTCCAAGTTTTAAATGCATTATAGGATATTTATAATTTAATGTCAAATAAATTGTTTAAATTATTCCAAGAGATTTACCGGCTTTTTCAAAAATTTCAAGAGCTTCTTCAATATCCCTTGTGGTATGGTTTGTAAGTACATGAGATCTAAGTCTGCTAGTTCCCTTTTGAACAGCGGGAAAGACTATAGGACAGATAAAAACACCCATCTCGTTGACAATTTTACAAAGCTCAAGTGTTTCATCTTCTCCCCCAATAATAATTGGGACAATTGCAGTGACAGTGTTACCAATATTATACCCCATAGACTTTATTCCTTCTCGATATTTTTTCATATTCTTATGTAATCTTTCCACACGTTCTGGTTCATCCTCAATTACCTCCAGGGCTGCAGTTGCAACTGCAGCATTTACCGGTGGGATCGGGGCTGAAAAAATAAATGGTCTGGAATTATGCCTTAAATATTCAATTAATTCCTTCTTTCCAGCAATATAACCACCTACCGCAGGGATAGTTTTACTTAAAGTACCCATATGGATGTCAACCGCATTTTCTAATCCAAAATACTCTTCTATACCATGACCTGTTTTACCTAGTACACCAATAGAATGGGCTTCATCTACCATTACCATTGCTTCATATTTTTTGGCTAAACGAGAAATTTCCGGTAAATTTGCTACATCACCATCCATGCTATAAACACCATCAACTATTATGATTTTGTTGTCATATTCCTCTGAATCTTCTAAAATAGATTCCAATCTTTCCATATCATTATGTAAAAATGATCTATGCCTAGCACCTGAAAGCATGCACCCATCAATAATACTTGCATGGTCAATTTTATCAATTATCACCAAATCCCCTCTTTGAAAAAGCGAAGTAATAGCAGCTAAATTAGTTACATAACCACTAGTATAAGTAATTGCATCTTCGGCTCCTTTGAATTGAGCAATTTTTCTTTCCAACTTCTTATGTGCTTCGGTGGTACCTGATAAAAAACGAACACCAGAAGTACCTGTTCCATATTTTTCGATTGCCTTAATGCCTGCTTCTTTTAACTTGGGATGATCAATCAATGCTAAATAATTATATGAAGCCAACATAATCTTTTCTTTCCCATCAACTTTTACCCTTGACTGTGAAGAATTTTCAATGGTTTTTAACCAAAAAAATGTACCATTTTCCTTCAATCGGTTTGCTCTTTGATTAACCTGATCAATTCTTTCTTTCAAAGAAATTCCCATTTTTTACTCCTTTTTATAAATTAATTCTAATTATTTAATTTTTCTATCCTTGGCTTAAAATCTATTTTTTTTAATAAATCAAGGTAGTCTTTATCGTCTAGCTCTTCAGGTCTTTTACCAGAAATTGCGACCAGTGCACCTTGAAATACATTGGTTCCAAAAGACCTCCCCTGAAATTGCGGTGTTGTAGTAATTAAGTACCTAACTCCTCTTTCCTTTAAATCCTGTACATTATCTGAGGTCACAGTATTGGTAATAACAATCTTCTCCTCCATATTCTTGGGCATATATTGGCTAATTGCCAAATAGTCGCCAGCAATTATATCAGCATCATCAAAAAAATGGCTAAATTTACTATTACTTGTTTCCTGTTTTTCCCCGGTAGGATATAGATACTTAATAGGGAGATTAACTAAAATAGGTATTATAACCCTAGCTAATTTGTTTAAAGTGCTCAAACTATGTAGAGGTATAGGAATGTTTAAACATGATATAAGATCTCCAAAAGTCATCTTGCATCCAGCCTCAATCAGTCCTACTGCCAACCCAAACCTATCTACTGTAATAAGTAATAAAGCCTTTTTCCCTTTGAGAGCGATATCAGTATTTTTAGTAATATATCTTATTACATCCCTTTCTAATACATATTTGATTCCGGTCCCATCAACTATTGGTGTTTTTTTGATTACGCTGACAATCCTGGCAGATTCTTTGATAGTATATCTTTTCCCTTTTGGTCCGGAATAAAGGTACAAATCTGTTCCCCCAAGGGTAAACACATCTACCTTCCCATCAAATTCTTTATATATTTGCATCATCTTTTCCACATCGCCATCAGTTCCCCTTCTTTCAATCTCTACTTCCTGTCCCAACAAGTTTATTTTTGCTATATGATTTCTAGTTGAGGAACCCAGGCTGACTCCAAGCACTTTTTTCATTGTTTTTCTCTCCTGTCTGTTGAAATTACCTTAACTTCATTCATAATATTTTTAATAATTTCAGGATCAACATATTTATCTTCTAAAAGTGGTGATTTACCTATTTCAACCCCTATTACTTGTATACTGAATAATTTTTCAGCCACATTTACCCTTTTATCTGATCCCAAAAATATGATTAAATCATAATCAATCAAATTAGTAATCGTGGAAATAACTTCATTAAAGAGGTCAAGCTTTTCTCTTTTCTCAATATATTCATTACTTTCTTGTTTATTTAACAATAAAGTAAAATCAACACCAATTTCTCGTGCTTTTTCTAATATTTCATCTTTATTTTTTACCGGAAAACCAACAAGAGCAATTTTTTTACCTCTTCTAATTTCTCCAAGACTTTCTAAGCGAGAAACAAATGTTCTTTCAATCCCTAATTTTCTGGCTGTTTCCCCCTGTGTTAATCCTTCTGTCCTAAGTTTAATAATTCTACTAATCTCTCTATTTAATTTTTCCTGAGATAATATTTTTTCACCAATTCTTATAATATTCATGAGAACTCATCCTGTACACAATTTTGTACACATTATATATAAATAAAAATATGTTGTCAAATTTATCACAATTTTTGATTACCGAACAAAAATAACAAAATATGGCAAATCTACAAAGTAATAATTCCACCGCCGAGGACAATATCATTATCATAAAAAACAGCCGATTGCCCTGGTGTAATTGCCCGTTTGGGTTCTTTGAAGATTACTTTCAACTGATTGTTTATATCCGGGAAAACAGTAGCATGAGCTGGGGGGGTATTGTAGCGAATTTGTACCTGTAAATTCATAGGTTTTATTAGAGGGCTCATTGAGCTATAGTGAACTTCTCTCACTTTAAATTCCTTCTGATATAAATCCTTTTCATCACCTATTACTATTTTATTGTCTTCATAATTAATCTCTACTATATATTTTCGGCTATTTAAAGATAAACCAATTTTTCTTCTTTGTCCTATTGTATAAAAGGCAATGCCTTTATGTTCCCCTAGAATATTCCCAGAGATATCCACAAAATAGCCTGTTTTATTTTTTACTTGTTGAGGAAATTTCTGTTCAATTAGCTTTCGATAATTATTACCTGGAATAAAACATATTTCCTGGCTTTCTTTTACCTTTGAGTTTCTTAAGCCAGCATTAATGGCAATATTTTCTACATCCCTTTTTGTCAATTCTCCTAAGGGAAAAATAGATCTGGAAAGAATGTCCTTTCCCAGTCTATAAAGAAAATAGGATTGGTCTTTTCTTCCATCCACCCCTCTTTTTAAAATATATTTATTTAATTCTGGATTTTGTTCAATTCTAACATAATGGCCGGTAGCAATGTATTCTATTCCATTTCTTAACGCATATTCTAAGAGCAAAGGAAATTTTATTTTTTCATTACATAATACACATGGATTTGGGGTTAAGCCATTCTGGTATTTTGTAATAAAATCTTCAATAACAATTTTATAGAAATTTTCTCGATAATCAATTTCATATAGTTTGATATTTAGAGTTTCAGCAATTTCCCGCACTCTATTTTGAGCAGAATAGTATTTCTTTTGATCTACTTTTTTACAATTATTATCATAATTATCATCAACAAGATGAAAATAAATCCCTGAAACCTGGTATTCTTTTTGTTTTAATATAAGAGCCGCAGTGTTGCTGTCAATACCACCACTCATTGCCAACAAAACACTCTTCTTTTTTTTCATTTATACTCCATATTATAATTATTATATTAGGTACTTAGCTATCTCCTGTTGAGGCAGTCCTATAACAAGTCTTTTTTGATGTATTTTTTGATTGGGGTTCCATATATGAATATCTACAAAATCTTTATCTGAATTTCTATCACAATATCTAGCAGTAATTCTACTTGCCAACTCTAATATGTTATTTATCTCAACAATATTTATATCTTCGCTAGTTGAATTATCATAAATGCGTAACAGCGAAACAGGACCTTTAAAATTTTTTGAACTTAATAAAAAATCCTGCGGTTGAACCAAGGAGAATAATTTATTATTTTCTTGCTCGTTTCTACCTACTACCAGCTTTGTATTTTTATTAAGAGTAAAATGTCGACCAACTTTTAATAATTCTATATCCTTCTTACCAAAACTATTTTTAGATAATAAATCATTCATCCTATTTGCAAATCCTGGTTCAGTTAATTTACAACCACCTGCAGGAGCAGGATATTTTTTAATTCCCCAGCTTTTTGCAAGGGCAATTTGCCTTTTTCTTGACCGTCCCTGAATATCCATTAATTGAGAGCGGTTAATAATCTTTTGCTTTTCCGGCAAAGTTTCAGGCAATAATAAAGCAGAAAGTGGTCTTACAATCCTTTCCCCATACCCTGATTCTTCTCCAATTTTTAAAATACTTACCTTATTTTGAGTCATCGGTCTCTGTCCAAGAACCTCTCCACTAATTATAAATGAGGCATTTTTTTGTTCCATTAACTCTCCTGCTTTACGGAACATTGTAATACGACAATCAATACATGGATTAATATGTTTACCATAACCATGCTTCGGATTTGAAAGAAGGTTAATATGTTCTTCGCTTATATCTTTTTTAATCAATTCAATTCTTAAATACCTTTCTATAAAAGTATTTGGTTTGTCTTCTATAAAAGGTGACTGAAACTGTATTCCTATTACATTTATATTCTGTTCTAATATTATTTTAATAGCCAAAATGCTATCCAAACCACCAGAATAAAGTGCTATTGCTTTTTTTTCATTGCACACAAGAACTTTCTCCCTAAATTATATATGTAGAATTAATAATCAGTAAACTAAGTACTGGCTAGATTTTCAATTTGTATTTTTAACTAATAATCAACTTGTTTTATGCTATTATAATTCATTTTATTAATAATTATACAATATGGTGAAGTGACAATTATGAGGTCAGCATAAGGGAAGGAAATAGGAAATTGAGGAAGAGGTATTTGTACCTCTTCCTATATTTTTATCTATTCACAGCTAATTGCCTCAACTGGACAATCTTCAACTGCTTGTTTGCAGGACTCTTCTGCATCTTTGGGAACAGGGTCTACCTTAACAACTGCCACATCATCCTGTAATTCAAAAACTTCGGGACATGTGCTTTCACAAAGTCCACATCCAGTGCAAAGATCTTGATCAACGGTTGCCTTCACAATATTTCACCTCCTATAAATTCATTTTTTCAGTTTACTGTATTTAGCAAATTAACCTCTTAAAAAATTAATTACTTGGCTCATGTCTATTATAAGGAATTTGGTTAATCCGCTAAAACCTATGACTTATTTAAGATAACTTAAAAAACTATAAAATTCAAGCCTATTTTTTATTTTATCTATATTTTTATTTCTAAAAAATCTTCTGCTAGAACAACACCTGGATACTTTTTCACTGCTTCTTCCTTATATTTATTCCAATTATGTATATTTTTCGTTGATTCTTGATAGCGGGGGCTAATATGGGTTAAAACAAGTCGTTTTACATTTGCAGATCTTGCTACTTTAACTGCATCGTCAATTGTAGAATGAAAACTTTCTTTTGCCTCGGTTTTGTTATCTCCTGAAAAAGTCGCCTCATGTATAAGTAAATCAGCATCTTTGGATAATTCAACAGCATTTTTAGAAAACATAGTATCACTACAATAAGATATCTTTTTTACAATTACCGATTCTTTAATAAAATCCTCTGTTTGTAGTAGTTTTCCATTTTCCAGGGTTACTTGGTCTTTTTCTTTAATATTTCTATATATTGGTCCAGGGGCAATTCCTAATTTTAATAATTTATCTATAACAATATTCCTTTTTATGCATTTTCCGTAGACAGTATAGCCAAAACAATCAATTTGGTGATTGAGAGCTGCACAATAAATCTTAAAATTATCTTTTTCCCATAATAATTGTTTTCTTTTGAATTTTTTTGGTTCTATCTGATGAACATGATAGGAATAAGGTATATATGTTCTGGAATAATCAAAACAATTATCAAGGTATTCTTCCAAGCCAAGGGGTCCAAAAATATCAATATCTTTTTCTATTCCCTGCAATCCTCGACTGGCAAGTAATCCTGGCAAACCAAAAAGGTGGTCTCCATGCAAATGGCTGATAAATATTGCCTTTAATTTTGATAATTTCAACCCGGCAGCATTTATTCTTTGTTGTGTTCCCTCTCCACAATCGAATAACCAAAAATCACCGCTTTCGTCTAAAAAGACGGTCACCGATGCAACATTTCTTTTAATGGTAGGCATTCCTGCTCCTGTACCCAGAAATATAACTCTATTTAACATTATATTAAAATTACTCTTTTCTAATTTACTTATTTCTGGCAGTTGGGACACAAAAAGGTGCTTCTATTTTCAATCCTTATTGTTTCTAAAGGTTGCCCACAAACAGGGCATATGTCCTTTTTTTTACCATAAACCTTGATTTCTTGCCCAAACCTTCCTTTATTACCCTGCAAATCTATATACGACTCATCAACCATGGTAGTGCCTCTTAAATCAATAGCCTTTAATAAAATCTTTTTAATATTTAAATATATCTTTTTAGCTTCATCTTCTGATAATAAATTTGCCTTGCGAAGCGGGTGAACCCTGGAATGAAAAAGAATTTCATTAGCATATATATTGCCTATGCCGGCAATTTGTTTCTGATCCATTAATAATTTCTTGATACTCTTGTTGTAATTTTTTAATAATTTTAAGAATTCAACAAAGGTAAATCCTTTATCTAATGGCTCAAGTCCTAAATTTACAATTCTTGATAATTTCTCATCTTTATTTAAAAACCATATCTTCCCAAATTTTCTAACATCATTGTAAACCAATCTACTTTTATCTTCGAAAGAGAAATAAAGATGATTATGCTTTTCTTGTTTTTCGATAATCTCCTTGTATACCTTTGAATCTTTATCTTGTTGATACTCAAGTCTGCCGCTCATTCCAAGATGAATAATTAGTTGGTAATTTGTATTTAAACTAATTATTATGTATTTACCCCTTCTTCTTACCTCTAAAATACGGGAATTTTCCATTTTTGATAAAAATTCTTTTATCTGCGGCTTTTTGATCAGAATTGGGGTTTTTACCTGTACTTTTTTTATAGTTTTATTGGTCAGTTCCTTTTGCAGATCTCTTGTTATTGTTTCAACTTCGGGAAGCTCTGGCATCTCTTGCCTTTCGCAATTATAGCAATTTTATTTTTTTAAAAATATCAGATAAATTGATAATTACTTTCTCTGGATACTTTTGATTATATCCCTTTTTATATCTATCGATTAACAGTACATTTAAACCTGCTTCTTTCGCAGCAACATAATCTGATTTTTCACTGTCACCAATATGCAATACCTTCTCAGGGGGAATATTTATCTCCTGGCATATCTTTTTATATACTTCTTTATTTTTTAATTGTTGGTAATCTGATAATGCAGAGAAAGTTGAATAAAAGAACTTTTCAATTTTTTTTAATTTAGGTTGTAAGAATTCCCTGGGCATAGAAGAAATACATATCAATTGATAACTAGTTGTCAATTGATCCAAAACCTGGTATGTTTCTGGAAATATTTTTATCTCATTTTCATATTTTTCTAAAAGTTTTTTGTAATTAACATCTAGATGAAAGAACTCAATCCAGTAATTTATATCATACCATTTATTATCTTTTTCACCAACAATATCATATTCTCTCTGTACTTTTTGCAAAGCGGTATTAAAATCTATATTTTCTTTTTTGGCAACCAATTCCGGAATAACTCTTTGCCAAATAAGATCATTAAAATCCGGGTCTACCAAAGTACCGTCAACATCAAATGATATAACTTCAATCCCCATACTTTCCCCCAAATAAAAAGATTCCCGGCAGTGTCCTACTCTCCCACAGAAAAGACTGCAGTACCATCGGCGCTGGAGGGCTTAACTACTGTG
>CAYOLB010000241.1:0-4661 GCA_964404675.1 uncultured Atribacterota bacterium
TCTCGAATTGCGGGAGTGGATAGGTTCTGGTGGATCTTGCGGACTTCAAATCCGTGGGCGGTAATCGTTAAAAATTGCCGCGGTGGGTTCGATTCCCACCCCTCCCGCCATTTTTTTAAGATAATTAAAAATATTTCAAATGCGAAAGGCCCCTTTTGTAATAATAAATTCTAGATACCCTCTGAATAAAATTATTAGAATATAAGAGAGAATAATATGTATGTAATTGGAACAGCAGGACATATAGACCATGGGAAAACGGCCCTTATTCACGCCCTAACAGGGATAGACGCAGACCGTCTGCCTGAAGAGAAAAAGAGGGGAATGACCATTGATCTGGGGTTTGCCTGGATGGCCCTTCCTTCAGGAGAAAAAGTAGGTATTGTCGATGTTCCCGGACATGAAAATTTTGTCAAAAATATGATAGTAGGAGCCACTGGAATCGATGCAGTCATATTAGTAATAGATGCCCACGAAGGGTGGATGCCTCAAACTGAAGAACACTTTCAAATTATCCAACTCCTTGATATAACCCAGGGTGTTATTGCAATCACTAAAATTGACATGGTAGAAAAAGACCAGCTGGAAATTATTGAAAGTAAGATTAGAGAAAGATTAAAAGATACTGCTTTTTCTGATTCCAGAATTGTAAAGGTAAACTCAGTAAAAAAAATTGGAATAGATGAGTTAAAGATAGAGATTCAAAAACTCCTTCCTCAGATTAAACCAAAAAAAGATATCCAAAAACCCAGGCTATGTATTGACCGGGTTTTTAATATTAAGGGAAGCGGAACAGTAGTCACCGGGACACTCATAGGGGGGAAGCTTACAGTAAATCAGGAAGTCATTATCTTTCCTCACATGAAAAAAATCAGAATCAGAAGCATCCAGACCTATAAAGAGCAGGTATCTGAAGCCTCTCCCGGTACACGAGTTGCCACAAATTTGGCTGGTGTGAAAAAAGAGGATTTGAAGAGGGGAGATATTATTTTTGGTTATGAACCCATTAAAAGCAGTCGGTATATAGATATAAAATTAGATTCAATACCCAATTTATCCAATTTTAAGTTCAAAAGCGGTATGATATTAGAGTTTATCTGGGAAACCAAAGAAATATCAGCACAGATTATTTTAGGTAAAGCACAAGCTGAAACTGAGAAGGAAACCAAATACTGTCAGGTTCGACTAAAAGAAAATATAGCAACATTTATTGGTGACCACTTTATTCTCCGGCGTCCTACTCCTGCCCTGACGGTTGGAGGAGGAATAATTTTGGATCCTCTGGCAGAAAAGCACAGCTTTAATGATGAGTATTATAGTAATTTTTTAGATAGCAGAAAAAATTTAGGATTAAATGATTTAATCTTCTCAGAACTCGAGAAACTAAAATTTTCTCTATTAAATGATTTTTTAATTCATAGTAACTATTCTTTCTCTGAGATTTCTGCCAGTATTCAGAGTTTAAAAAATGAGAGAAAACTGGTTTTGGCTGATTTATGGGTAATCGATTATCTGTACTGGGAACAGCAGAAAAATAAATTAATAGAATTATTAAAAAAAGAATATCAAAAAAATCCCCTTGAAAAGAATATTCCAGTAAATACACTGCAATCCAAGTATAAATATTTACCTTCTAAACTATTTCTTTCTCTGATTCAATCTTTGGCTAATTTAGATAAAATAATGTTTACTGATGGAAAAATATCTATTCCTGACTATAGCCCTTCGATATCACCAGAAAGACAAAAGGTGATTAATAGTATATTGGAGCTTTTCAGGGATAATCCGAAAAACCCTCCTACAGAAAAGATTATCTATGAACAATACCAAAACAGCCAGGAGATTATCAGGTACTTAATCAAAGAAGATATTATTGTAAAACTCGATGAAGGTATACTGATGGATAAAAGAATGTTCAATGAAAGCAAAGAACAGATTGTCAGTTTTATCAAAGGAAGCAGCTCAATAACAATAAATGAAGCGAGAGATATATTAGGAATGAGCCGAAAATATATAATTCCTTTTCTGGAAAGGCTGGACAAAGAGGGTATAACGGTTCGAAAAGAAAATAAAAGATATTTACTATAAAAAAAGATGACAATATGATAATATCATCATATAAATAAAAAAAACAAAGATTTCAGAGATAATTTAATAATTGAGGTAATAAAGGTAATAGATATTATGCAGAAAAAAGGATTCATATTCATAGTTATCATTATTGTGGCTGTGTTTGTAGGAGTAGGCTATCTTCTTAGTAATGTCAGCAATCAATATTCCGGTCCTCCGGTCTTAACCGTTTCAGAGGAATTGGGAGATTTAGGGAAAATAAAACCTGATGAAAAACAAACACATGTTTTTACCCTGAAAAACGAAGGAGGGGAAAAACTAACAATAGGAAGAGTGCAGGCACCATGCGGATGTACTGCTACCTTGTTATCTGATGAAGAAATACTGCCAGGTAATACAGCTCAATTAGAAGTTACTTTTAATCCCATGGGATATGAGGGGGAAGTGACTCAGTCAGTATATATTTATAGCAACGATCCGGAAATCGAGAGAAAAAGGATTGCCATCAAGGCTGATGTTGAACATGTAGCGGCTCCGAATGCACAATTATCTACAAATATATGGGAGACAGGACTATTAACAAGAGGTGATTCTGTAGAAATTGCTATAACAGTAATAAATCAGGGAGATTTGGGCATGGAGATAGAAAACATTGATGTTCCCGAACATATCCATTATGAACCGCAAACAGTTGAATTTCCAAAATCATTGGCACCTGAAGAAAAAATGGACTTTAATTTTACCTACGATTCAACTGAACATGAAATAGGGGTGGTAAGAGAATATATCCGACTGGTAACCACTGACCCCAGGAGAAAAAATTTAACCTTAAGAATCGAAGGCTATATTACCGAAAAAGAAAATGTTGTTTCAATTTACCCAATAGAGTATGTTCCAATAACATGTGATAGTGAAGAAGAAGCCTATGAAGCCAAGTATGTCTTAAAAAATAACAGTGAAAAGACAATGCAATTGGTCTCCGTTGAATCTTCAGTAGATTATTTGGAACCGATAAGTCAGGAGATGATTCTATCTCCTGGAGAAGAGCGGGAGATTGTCATTCGCATTAACCCTGATGATATAGCTGATTTATATATTGGTGAAAAGATTCAGGAATACATATACTTGAAGATTGCTTTGCCTGTAGGTATTATTCCCGAGCCTCACTAAAATCCGTTTGTAAAAAATGGAAATAAGAGCAGGGGGAACATAAATGAAAGAATATATTAAAATATTTAGTGCTTTATCAGATCAGACGCGGTTACGCCTTTATATGATTTTAGCAGAAGGTGAGCTCTGTGTTTGTGAGCTGACCTGTGCTTTGGATATGGAGCAATCCAGGATTTCCCATAGTTTAAGGGTTCTGAAAGAAGCAGGGCTAATCCAAAGCCGAAGAATTGGAAAATGGATGTTTTATTCCCTTCCTTCTAATCATGATACTAAGTGGCTATACCGGGGGATTAAAGAAAATATCGAAATCATGAGAGAGGATAAGAATAGACTCCTTCAATGTAAAGATGAAAACATCAGAGAAAAATTCCAGTGTCAGATATGTTAAATTCACCTCTTCTGTTAAGAAAAATTATTATGCAGATTATATTCCCTCCCGGCAGTATCATCTTAGCTGTTTTACTGATTTGTCTCCTCTTTCTTTTCAATAGAAAAAAGCTGGCAACCTTCTTCACCATATTCCTAATATTTTTCCTGTTTCTATTCAGTTCTTGGTTTGGAGAATATATTCTCCTGCGACCACTGGAAGATGATTATATAACTTTTCAGGAAATATCAAAAAATAACCTGAACCTGTCAAATCCGGTAATGGTGGTACTTGGCGGAGGTCTGATAGAAAATAGCCTTGCTGAAAAAACCGGGAAACCCGAGATTGGTGAAGTAACTTTAGTGCGCCTGTATGGTGCTTATGGTATTTACAGGGAAATCCAATGTCCCATCTGGGTAAGCGGAGGAAGCGTTCCCGGCTATAGTGGTGATGTCCCGTCAGCAGAAATTATGGAAGAGGTATTGATTAAGATGGGCATTCCTCCGGATAATATTTTTCAGGAAAGCGAATCCCGTACAACTTTTGAAAATGCCCTGCTAACAATTGAAGAGATTAAAGAAGAGGGATATCAGGAGATTATCCTGGTAACCAGCGCCCTTCATATGCGCCGTTCTGTTCAGTCGTTTGAAAATAGTGAAATTACTATTATACCTGCACCAGTAAACTACTTATTTGAGAGCACCCAACCGGGATTGTTAAATATTCTCCCCAACCGATTTTCCTTTGACCACAACTTAAGAGCTTTACATGAATGGATTGGTTTGTTGTATTATAAAATACTATTGAGCCACTAGTATCGTGTATGTAGTAAAAGAAATTTAAAACCGAGAGCTTCTCTTATTAATTAGTTAGAGTTGAGTTATATAATTTTTAACGCAATACGCAACACAGTATTTAACCGACAGACTATTATTATTTCCTCCCAAATTTAGTAATGCTTTTGTGGGAACTTTGACATTAACTGTTAGACTATTATTGTTATTTCCTCTCCCTTAAGCAAGTGAGACCATACCAGGATTATTTCCTCCCCCTT
>CAYOLB010000242.1:0-2383 GCA_964404675.1 uncultured Atribacterota bacterium
CTGGTTGAAGCTATTGTTAATCAGATTCAGGCACTTGGTGCAAAAGTAATTATTGCTGATAGCCCTGGCGGCCCTTTTACAAAAAGCTGGCTAAAAGGAATTTACCGGGAAACAGGTATGGAGGAAGTAGCCAATAAAACAGGCGCTCAGCTAAACTGGAATTTTCAACAAGAAGATTTTCCTTATCCTGAAGGGAAAATACTAAAACAAATTACCCTGGCTCAATACGTTAAGAATGTTGATGTAGTTATCTCTATTGCTAAATTAAAAACCCACGGACTTACAATGTATACCGGTGCTGTAAAAAATCTCTTCGGGACTGTACCCGGCTTGTTAAAAGCCGAGTACCATCTTAGAATGAGCGATGTAAGGGATTTTTCTAATATGCTAGTTGATGTTGCCGAATACGTGAAACCACAGTTATCTATAATGGATGCAGTTATAGCCATGGAAGGACCAGGACCTTCCTCCGGTGATTTAAAGCAGGTTGGTTTATTAGCTGCTTCAACTAACCCACATGCCCTTGACTTGGCTTGCTGTCACCTTATAGGTCTTTCTCCAAATCGCGTATTTACACTTCAAAAAGCGATTGAAAGAAATCTTATACCAGAGAATTTTCAACAACTTGACATTCAGGGTATCGATATAGCTGATTTTAAGCCTATCCCTTTTAAAATTCCTGAGGCTTCAAGAAACCATCATATTCCTATCCCCTTACCAGAAATATTAGATAAATTTTTCTATAAAATCTTAAGACCACGACCTGTTTTTATTCATGAAAAATGCGTAGGCTGTGGATTATGTGCTCAAAATTGCCCCGCTAAATGTATAGAAATGATTGATCAAAGGCCTCATGTTGATCTTTCTAAATGTATTCGCTGTTTCTGTTGTCAGGAATTATGCCCTTATCATGCGGTTGAAATCAAACGTAATAAATTATCACAAATTATATTTCGTTAATTTAAATAAGTTCTTTTTTATTTCCATAATATTATTTATCTTTCGTTGCTGAAAAATTTCGCATATAAAAATTTTCATTATTATAGGATGTTAATAGCATTTTATTATCCTCGAGAAGGCGTTCTATCACATTCCAATCTTTCCCCGCCTTTTCCAAGAAATTTTTAATTTCAGATTCCCGCATGGGATGAACTGCTGTAATACTAAGTAGGTCTCTTTCAATATCTCCGGTAGAACCAAAAGACTCTACAGCAAACCCCAGCAGACATTCTACAGGTAATTCATATTCTTGAAAAATATGATGGGCCATAGTGACCTTATCCGGGAAAGGTGGCTGTGCCCACTTTACCGTTGGAGGGCGAGTAGGAATAGAAATATAAGTTCTATGAGCATTTAATTCTTTGATAAATCGTGCAATCTTCTGTAATTCTTCTTCCTGGTCATTCATATTTCGCACCAACATGGTTTCCGTATTTAAACTTCCCCTATAATCTTTTGAAAAAGCTTTAATCCCCTCCAGAATATTGTCTAATTCAAGAGAGCGATGGGGTCTATCGACCTTTCGCCAGATAGAAGGGGTAACTGCATCTATCTTTAAGGAAACCCAATCAGCCTCTTTCAAATCTTCTCTAACCTTTTCTTGCCAAATCAGTGAAGCATTTGATATAACAGCAATCTTAATACCCAAATGCTTTAACTGCCTTATTTTTTCTCCCAGTTCCAAATCGAGAGTAGGTTCCCCATCAGGAACAAAAGACAGATAATCAATTGTTTCGTTTTCTTGTTGAAATTTCTTCACTGTCTCTTCAACAATTTTTATCACTTCTTTAGTATTATAAAATAGGGAACGTTCTACTTCCATCTTTAATGTTTTACCTACCTGGCAATAAACACAGGAATAAGTACATATCTTCGGGGGGATATTGTTAATCCCCAGGCTTTTACCCAATCTACGAGAGGGAACCGGTCCAAACACAATATAAGATTCATTATTTTCCATTTTTTACAATACCTTTCTTTCAAAATATCCATTTAATATCTTTACAAATAATTAGTTTCATCGCCTAAGACATACCTCTACCCTGGATTTTGTATCCGCAAGAAGGGCATTTACCATCTTTAATTTGATTTTTTATATTGAAAAAATCTCGTTTCACCAACAATCGTCCACAGGATGGACAATATGTATTCTCTCCCTGTCCAATATTCCCCTGATATACATATTTTAGGCCCTCCTCTTTCCCAATTTTATAGGCATGCTCCAATGCAGACGATGGAGTGGGAGGTGCATTGTTTAACTTATAAGTAGGGTAGAAAGCAGTAACATGCCAGGGAATACTGTCATCAATATCTGCTATAAATCTAGCTATCTGTCTTAGTTCATCACTATTATCATTGTAGCCGGGAATAATTAAAGTTGTTA
>CAYOLB010000243.1:0-2861 GCA_964404675.1 uncultured Atribacterota bacterium
AAGAGATATCTTTTGTCTGAGCTTTTTAATGGAAATATTGATTTTCAGAGTCCGATTATAGGAATGGTGTCCAGGCTATCATATCAAAAGGGACTGGACCTGATTACAGAAACGATAGATCTTATTATGGGAAATGATCTTTACTTTGTTATATTAGGAATCGGGGATGAACAATATCACAGGATCCTGATGCAGCAGAAGAAAAAATATGGCGAAAGATTAAGTCTTACCCTGGGATATTCAGATAAGATGTCGCATGAAATATATGCAGGGGCTGATATATTTATAATGCCATCGAGGTATGAGCCCTGTGGGCTGGGACAGCTGATAAGCCTTAAATATGGTACAGTTCCCCTGACAAGAAATACAGGGGGGCTCTCTGATACCATCGTAAATATAGACACAGAAGAGGATATAGAAAAGGGTGGAACAGGGTTTTTATTTAAGGAATATGATTCTTTAGAATTTTACAGGAAAGTTAAAAAGGCGCTTGAACTCTTTAGCAATAAGAAGCTCTGGGAAAAGATAATATTAAATGGCATGAGCCAGGACTTTTCCTGGGAGTATTCTGCTAATGAATATAAAAGGCTTTATGAAAATATGATAGGTTAAAAAGAGGATTAGCAATAAAATAACGTTTGGTATATACAATAGTTAAATGAAAAACCAAAAAATAAAAAATTGATAGGAGATCTTTTCCGCAATCTTTTTATTTGAATATCTATAATAAATCCATGCTCTAAAGGCTTGCTGTCTAATATAGTAAATTATAGTAAATATTGCTTAATTGCTTATCCATATCCAAAAAAGACGTTTACTTATTACAGAAAAGATGCTTATGCTTATTTTTTAAGATTATATTTCTAGTGCTTTTCATGCTATCAAGTGACATTATTAATTTGCTTTATCTGTTTGGGATACTTTTTAAGTGAAGCAATTCGAATTATTGACTTAATAAGAAATATTTTTTATAATTCTTGCGAAACGATTCGCTCAAGGAAGTTTCTGATTTAGAAAAATGTTTACTGGAATATGAAAAGAACTAGTAAAATAAAAAGATCATCAATAAAAGATGTTGCCCGTGAAGCGGGTGTTTCGATTTCTACGGTTTCCAGTGTAATAAATAAAAATAAGTTTGTAAGCGAGGAGCTTAAAAATAGAGTACAGGAAGCAATAAAGAAATTAGAATACAAGCCAAATATAATAGCCAGAGGCTTGAGAATAAAAAGTACCAGGACCGTAGGTGTTATATTGCCTGATATATCTCAGCCTTTTTTTGCGCAAGTTATAAGGGGAATGGAGGAAATAGCAAGAAAAAGAGGTTATACGCTCATCCTGGGCTGTTCATTTTATAATATTACGGAGGAAGAACGACAAATAAATATTTTAATAGATCAGTTTGTGGATGGAATAATATTTTTCTGCGGATATGACAGCCACGATCATATTATAGAAGTATATAATTCAGGAATTCCGGTAGTTGTCACAGACAGGGAAATAGAAGATAAATCAATACCCTCAGTCCTTATAGATAACTCTCTTGCGATGGAAAAAGCAGTAGACTATCTTGTAGAAATGGGACATAGGAAGATTGGTTATGTGACGTTTTCATTTCATAACCAGACAACAGCACGTAAAAGATATGAAGGATATTTATCGGGTATGAAGAAGCATGGAATTAAATATGATCCAAAGCTGGTGATAATAGATGACTCTATAAGATTAAATGAATTATCTGGAGCATATAATGCGGTAAGGGGATTATTAAAAAATAAAATCATGCCCAGTGCATTTTTAACACTGGCAGATTATCTTGCCATAGGTCTTATCAAAGCATTAAAAGAAGTAGGTTATAAAGTACCGCAAGACATATCAGTTATGGGGTTCAATAATGAAGTAGTAAGCCAGTTTTCGGAACCGCCGCTCACATCGGTAAAACAGCCTAAGAAGCTTATGGGTCAAATGACTATGAACTTACTGCTGGACCTGGTTGAGAATAAAGAAGTTAAAAATAAAAATATTATATTACCGACAGAGATAATTGAGAGAGATTCTGTATGTCCCGTTAAAGAAAAGAGCTATTTCTAAAGGACCTTTGGCACAAATTTAAGATGTTATGTTATTGACAAAAGTATACAAATATAATATCCTAACAGCAAATCGTTTTTCTAATAGAGGAGTTAGTATATTTTATATATAATTTCTCAAATTTTATATATTCTTATATGTCATCTTTCTGATTATTTAATAAATTCATAATGTAAAATAATATAAAAAAATTCCTAAAAAGGGATTTTACTAATGAAAAGGGGGTGAGGGCTAAAGGAAGAATTAATATCGATTATAATATAATTAAAACCTCAAGGAGGGGTGAAAATGAGTAAAATCAAAAAGATTTGGTTTGGCTTGCTGGTAGTTGCTGTGATTGGGACTTTCATAGTATTGCCATCATGCGCAGAACCAGAAGTAGTGGTGCAAACGGTAACTGAAACAGTAACTGAGACTGTGACAGAAACAGTAATAGAAACTGTTGTAGAAGAAGAAGAGGGATATGCATATTATGAAGAGATGAGGGAATATGCAATAGCTTATGAAGAATATCAAGGTGCACCTGCTGAAGGCCATACACTTGCATTCACTAATATTATGGGGGGTATCCCATTCTGTGAGAATGTATGGCAGAATGTTCAGGACCAGTGGGCTCTGGCAGGCGGAAGCCCTGATGATCTTTATTATGCAGACAACCAGTATGATGCAACAATAGGATTAAAGAATGCAGATATAATGCTTGCCAAGAATCCTGATGTACTTATAAACTTCCAGTTTGATTCAAAAGTAAACAGTATTATAGCAACCAAGTT
>CAYOLB010000244.1:0-3717 GCA_964404675.1 uncultured Atribacterota bacterium
ATGATGGATATACATTTGCTAATAACCAGCTCACCTCAATCAACCTTGGCAACAGTGTGGCTACTCTCGGTTATGGTGTATTTGAAGGGAACCAGCTCACTTCAGTGACTATTCCCAATAGTGTGACTACCATCTGTGATAATGTATTTAAATCTAACACCCTTACCTCAGTCACTATAGGAGACGGTGTTTATATTGTCGACAGTTATTCAGATACAATGGGAACAAATGGGGGATTTCTGACAGCATACTCATCTGGAGGTGCTGGAACCTACAATTATACGGACAGTGCCTGGGTAAAGCAGTAAACAAAAAGATAGTTGGCTACATAAATAACTAATTTTTGTAATTGACAATTTTGATATGAATAGAATGAAAAACAGGACAGGCTCTGAAAACAGGGCCTGTCCTTTATATAATAATACCGGATACATTTCTTCATTAGAAGGTAATTTTTGGGGGAAAAGAGTAAGGGTCTATAATTGGGCGGAAAAAGACAATAGGTGAGGGGGAAGGCTTTGAATTATAAGTTTTAAACAAAAGGGTTTGTTAAGTAATAGCTAAAGAAGATGAAAATTAAGATAAAATCATTTATCTGGTGAGGGAAAATAAGGAAGAGGGAGACTTGTAACAGTGTAAATTTCAGTTAATATGTATTCAAAATAAGAAAAAATCTTTGAGTGTAAATCTTTGATGATAAAAGATAAAGAGAAAAATAATAGAAGACATAGATTGATAAGCTATCGCCAGCGAGCAACAGAGCATTGGAAAGATGCCAATGAAATGCATGATGTTTTACATCGCTTGCCTGGATATCTCAAGACACTTTTGCCAGAACTCCTGGATAACCCTATGTCCAGGGAAGAAATCATGGCTCATATAAAAAAGCTACAGCAAACTACAGGAGAGATGGTTATAAATGAAAAGAAAAAAGATGGTATAGACAGTGATATAAAATTAGCAATTAAGCTTGGTGTAATAAGAGAGGAAGACGGAAGATACAATTTGACCCCCGGTGGAAGGGAACTAGCTGAATTTATGCAGGAAATAATTCCCTTTTTTATGAATAAAATATTTTCACCACAAATGGCTTCCTTAATTACTATTTTTGTGCACATTCTTCTTTCCTGTATAAAATTGTTCTTTGGCTTTTTCTCACGGTCTGCCGGACTAATTTCTGATGGTATTGATAATCTGGCTGATACTATTTCTTCTTTTTTGGTCTGGCTGGGAATTAAATTTAAAAAAGAGAGATTGGCCTCTCTTTTGGTTATTATCATGATGTTTGTTTCGCTGGGAGGGATTATCATAATAACCTATCAGAAAATCATCGATCCAGGTCCGGTAAGAGAAGGAATGATTACATTTGCTGTTTCAGCTATGTGCGGTATTTTAATGCTTGGCTTATCTGCCTACCAATATATGACTGGTAAAAGACATTCTAATTTTGCAATTATGTGTCAGTCTGTTGATTCCCGCAACCATTTTTATACTTCATTTCTGGTCTGCCTGGGGATCGTCCTGTCCTTTTTGGCAGAGTCTTATCAAATTTTCTGGCTTTACTATGCTGATGCCGGGGTATCATTGCTTATTGGATTTTTGATTCTAAAAAGTGCAGTCGAGTTAATTGCAGAATTTAAGAAACCCGAAGGAGAAATCACAAATATTTCTCATTTTCTGGCTAGAGCACAAGAAAAAGTTAAAGAAAAGGCTATTACAGAATGGCTTTATAATCAGTTAGAGCAATCCAGTATGAACGGGGAACAATTACAGCAGCGTTTTAATGGTGAGTTCTGTGAAAAAGTTCCAAAAATACTGATATTATCTGGAATAGGATATCAGCCTCAAAATTCCAATGACTTGTGGTTTTATCTAGATAAGCTTATTAAGAATAAAAAGGTTGTGCTTGTTGATGGTGAATACAGTAAAAAAAGTAAAATATGAGTAACTACTTTTCTTCTCTTTTTCAAAAAACCAAAAACTTCTCTCCTTCAGGAGAGATTTGTTTTATTAAAGACCCGATAATTAAAAATAATTAGCCGAACAAGAAAGGCAATACCCTGGACATGTAGGAAGAATACCCCAGGCTGAAAAAATTATTATCTAAAGGCTTTATTGCTAAAGCTATCTATCTCTCCTTGAAAGTTCCAGTGAGAAGGTATTTTTCTTATATTTCCCTTAATACTTATTATCAACATTAAAGGATAGCTACCTTCCTAAAAATATATTATTTCCTGCCAAGAATATCTTTATTGATATATTTTTCCAAATTTGCTATGATTTGTGAGAAATCGAGTTTTTATTTAATGATTTGCCTTGCGATTGATGCTTTTTTATTTAATCATAGAATATAATTAGAAAACCAATGGTTATCCCATTTTAATGTTTAATGAAATTTGAGGATTAATGTGGATATAATTGAGCATAACAGACAAGCATGGAATAGGGAATCTTCACAGGGAAGCAGGTGGTCTACACCGGTTTCTCCAGATGTTATTGAATCAGCCCTGAAGGGTAACTGGCAGGTAATACTTACACCTAATAAGCCTGTGCCATATTCATGGTTTGGTAACTTAATTGATAAGAATGTTCTGTGTCTGGCTTCTGGCGGAGGACAGCAGGCACCGATATTGGCAGCTGCAGGTGCAAAGGTGGTCAGCTTTGACCTTTCTGAAGAGCAGCTTAAGAAAGATTGTGATGTTGCAAAGCGTGACAATCTTCAGATACGCTGTGTTCAGGGTGACATGGCAAATCTCCATGAATTTGCTGATGAGACTTTTGACCTGTTATTCCATCCGATTTCCAATGTCTTTGTAGCCGATGTAACAGCGGTATGGTCGGAGTGTTGCCGTGTATTAAAAATTGGTGGAGACTTGCTGGCTGGATTTATGAATCCCTCCTTTTTTCTGTTTGACCATGCAAAAGCAGAGAAGAGCGGGAAATTAATTGTGAAAAGAAAATTACCATTTTCAGAACCTTATGATCTTGATAGTAGTCAAAGATCTCAATGGGAAGCCAATAAAAATCCAGCACAGTTCAGTCATTCACTGGAGATCCAGATTGGCGGGCAGATAGCAGCCGGATTTGCGATAATTGGGTTTTATGAAGATTCCTGGTCTGATGAGGCAACATTGCTTAACCGTTTTTCGCCAACCTCAATTGCAACACGTGCAAGAAAACTTTAAAAAAATAATTAAAGGTAACGGTTTTTTGCTTGATATAGAAAAAATAGTGTTAAAATAAATCAGGTGATAAAATGATATAGAAAGGGTTTTTGTGTAAGTATCCTGTTTAATTCATAGAGCTAAGAGAGCATAGATATTTCTACTTTTTATTGAGAATATAAGAAAAAGAAAACTATTACAACGCCTTGAAAAAACTGAATAATATTAAGAGTAAAAATATTTAGAAAGGAGAATTAAATGGATAGAAAAGAATATATCGACAAGTTAGCAAGGCAGCTAAAGCAATGGGATGATGAGATAGAAAAAATAGAAGAGAAGGCAAAAAGATCGAGTGAAGAGACAAGAAAAAAGTACCAGGAACAGATTGATGAATTGAGAAAGAAGCAACAAGAAGCAGAAAAAAAATTGCAGGAGCTCAAAGAAAAAAGCCAGGGAGCCTGGGAGGAATTAAAATCTGGAATAGAAGAAGCATTTGATAGTTTAAGTGATGCCTTTCGTTCTGCACAGGATAAATTTAAAGATAAAAATAAAT
>CAYOLB010000245.1:0-4229 GCA_964404675.1 uncultured Atribacterota bacterium
AGATCAATAATCAATACGAATCAATTTTCCTATCAGCAATTTCCCTGAATTTTTGTTTAAGTCTTTCTTTATATTCTTTACCAACCTCATCAAAAGTCATTAATAGCTCTGAAAAAGTATTTTCACCACCCAGGAAATCCCAGTATTCATCTCCAACCAAAAAATCATTGGGAGGATCCATCATTCCTGCTTCTGTAAAACGTGAATATGGCTGAGGATGATATGGATTATAAGGAAATGCAAGATAAACGCGTATGTATTTTCTTCTTCTTGCTACCCATTCGAGTAATTTGAACTTGCTTTTTTCAAATACATCAATATTCGGTTTTACGGTTTTTATTTCAAAATAACATTCTTCTTCGTCTCGTTTCATATAAAAATCTGCAATATTTCCCGATTTTTGAAATTCACCGTCTTTTGAAGAAGCAGATAAAACTTCATAAATTTCCTTTCTAATATTAGCCTCCCTTTCTCCATTTCTTAGTTGAGTGACAATATTTGCTATAGCAGATTTCTGTTCTTTTGAGATTACGCCGCCAACCCCATAATTTCTAAAACATTCTTCAGAATGTTCAGAAGCAACAATTACCGATACGTCTTCGTAAATTGACATACCCAATGAAGTAGCTAATGAATGGATAAAAGAATATGCTGCGATTTTTTCACTGTCTTGGATCAGCCTGGCAAGAAATGGCATTGACGTTGTTTCTCTACCATAAGATCTTAATTTTTTCTCAATTTTATTTGATAGGAGATCTTTAATCTGTAGTTTTTGATTTTCAGATAGAGGCATGATTGGTTATTTATATTTATCTGATGTAAGAATGATATAGATCGTCTTATATTCACAATTTTCTCTAAATTTCTCATCAAAATATTTCAGGTGTTTAACAGAAGACCTGTTTTTTGATGAATAATTTCATTAAGTTTTAGATTTCAAATGAAAAATAATTTCAGAGTAAGCGCTTTTATCTTTTTCAGTTCTGTTTAATACAGGTCTTTTATAGCGATTGACAATTGTCATTCCTGCTTTTTCTGCAATAATTGGGTAAAGATCATTTCTGTCATTTGCAACAAGAAAAACATCGTAATCTTTTACCATGAATTTTTTGCAGTTATTTAGTACTTCCGAGATTCCCTTTACATAGGAATCTCTTGCTTCTTTACCTCTGCCCCGGAAAAGCGGTCCGATTTCCAATTTGTCCTTTCTTTCAAATCCGAATAGATCATATGCATATGCATGCTGTTCATGATAGTCAATTAACCCAACATATGGAGGACTTGAAAAAATACCCTTAATCTTTTTCTTTTGAGCTAATTTAGCAAAATCCGGATTTCTTTTTTGGAGTTCTTCAAAAATATTAATAGTCCGGCTGTCTCCTGTAAGACAATACTGATATGTATCGGTTCTCAATTTATCAAAATGGGCAAGACGCTTTAAAGTGTCTTTCGAGTAAGTTTCCCACCACTTAAGAATGGAGAATAATGGTTTGCAAATTTTTCCATGTTTTGCGCAATAGTAGGTGGTGGTGACCGGGTCCTTTAAAGTTGCCAGATCTGCGTGAGTTGTAGCACGGCAAGAACGAATTGTCCTGCTCAATATGATACTGATAACTTTCTTGGTATTAATATTTTTTATTTTTTTAACTTCACTAAATACGCATTCTATTTCCTCTCTTATAGGTGGAATATACCATTTATCCAAAAAGGTGTTTTTATTATATTGTTGAAGATCAATTTTATAATCTTCTATTAAGGTTTGATAAATTGGCAGAAATTCTTTTTCTTTTTCATAGCCGTATTTATATTGATTAATTTCTCCTCTCTTTACTTTATATTTATAATCAGGAACGGGAAAGTAATTATTGTTGAATTCATTTAACTTGTCAAGAAGTAAATTTTCAAATTCAAGAGTTTTCCTTGCTTCCAGGAATTTTTTTAATATAAGGGTTATCCTTTCTAATTCTTTTTTGATGTCAATAAGATTATGTTTATGAACTTTAACATTACTAATCAAAGCATTGAATAAAGAGATTTCCAATCCAATAGCATGAATACCTAACTCATTACTTTGTACAAGAGTCGTTCCGCTACCGCAAAAGGGATCAAGAATAATATCTTCCGATTGAAAATAAATATCTTTTTTAAAACCATCCGTATGTTTGTCAATGAAATATTCGACAAGTTGCGGAATAAATTTTCCCTTGTATGGATGGAGCCGGTGAACATGTTTTGTAGTTTCTGATTCTTTATATTGGTCAAACGATAATGCCCGGTTTAGATCATCCCCCAGTTTATCCTTCCATGAGATTTCCCTGTGACCATTAAAAGATTTATAATAACTTATTAAATCCTTTTTAGATACCTGAGTTTTACCATTATTGCCAATCTTTTTTATTCGTCCGTATTGAATCAAATATGAAATGTTTGAAGTTGTGACATTTTTTTTGAGATATTTCGAAGCCCATTCGCTGGCTTCTTTAATAGTAAATAGTTCTGACATGTTAAAAAATAATTATATACTCAATTTTCCCTGCCTGTAACTTTGATTTTTTAAATATTTTACCTTTTGTTCTGCGAGCATCAATGTTTCTTCGATGCAGTTGCTTTGATAAATTTTTTTTGCAATAAGCTCACTATAATATTCAGCCTTTAGATTATCGATATCGAGATCAAAAATGTGTGCAAACTTTTCAAGACGTTTTTCATCGATATTTCTTTTGCTATTTTCAATTTTGCTTAAGTTTGCCGAATCCATATCAATTTGAGCAGCGAGCTGTGTTAAAGTTAACTCATTTTTGGTTCTTATTTTTTTAATATATTGCCCTAAAGTTTTTTCCATTTGACTTGCAATATTTTTCTTGTCAATATTTGACAAAAATAATAATATTCCATTATACAAGCAAATTATTAAAAATAAAAATTCTGAATTGATCATTTGGGAGTGTAATTTATCTGTGATCTGGCATTAATTTAAGTCTAAAGGTCCTATCATACTATTTTTTAGGTTAGAACTTATTTGATAATTAATTTATCCTGCCTAAAGAAAAATATTTTCTAAGCATCTATTCCCCCATTCTGTCCAGGGCATAACGCGCATAGTCGGCCAGATTGGCATCCTGTTCCAGTCCCTGATAGATCTCCCTGTATGAATTATTTGCCATCCATGAGAAATCCTTACACAATATCATTTTACATTCGTCAGTAGATTCTTCTGATGTAAGTAATTCTTTAATAATATTATGATATTCTTCCATCTTCTCCTGATTGTTGATATTTTCAGTTACCAGTTTTTTAAGGATATTGATACAATCGTTTGATTTGCCAAACTCATATTCCCGCATTCTCTCAACAACAGGGGTAATGTCAGTATATATATCTTCAAAGAATTCCCATTGTATACTTTTTGTTTCTGTAGGGAAGGTGGCAGGTACTTTCTGGCTTACTTTTCCGGTAGCAGCCCATTCAGCGCCGCGTTGCAGGGTAGTAATAAAACCAGCACATTCCATGGCGGGAAAAAATCTTTCATTGCCTGCATGGCCCAGCACAGTGTGAAAAATGCGCCCGCTGCCATAGTTGATTGTCATCAGGACCGGTTCATCTTTGCCTGTCTTTTCAGAATGAGCCCAGGCCAGTATTTCCATATTTTGGGCAGGTCCTCTGAGATTGGCATACAGTTCATCTTTTGCATGCATCCATTTTCCCGGCAGGCCCTTCATTACCGGGTGATCAGGCTGAAAAGCATGGACTAAAAATTCACGCTGGGCGCCATGAGTTCCTCCTCCACCGGGAGAGTCGTCACGGACAACTTCACCATCTTTTATATATACATAAGGTCCGGAGGCTTCATCCCTTTTGCCCCAGCCTCCCAGTCCGATAATCTCATTGAATTCCTGCCAGTCGGGAAATGCATTGTCGGCAGCATGATAAACAACAACACCGCCGCCATTTTTTACATATTCAACAAAGTTATTATTTGTTTCTTCCGGCCAGCTGTCGCCATTATAGTCAAGAACAACAAGATCATAAGGACTGAAGTCAATTATAAAATCTGACATATCTTTACCCTGCTCAGGAGAAATCTTCATTTCCGTGACAAACAATCCCGATTTCTGCAGGATATCTCCTAAATAGCGGCTGCTTATCTGCCAGTTGTGATTATTCTGGCCTGTTACTATTAAAGCTTTTAGTTCGGTTCTTTGGGTACAGGAAAAATTTCCGGCAGCCAC
>CAYOLB010000246.1:0-13197 GCA_964404675.1 uncultured Atribacterota bacterium
CTTATTTCTGGATTAGGGATGATTGAGGTAAATTTAATATAATTTTTGTACATTTTTTGTTATAATCTTTATTAAGCTAATAATTGGAGGTTTTAAAAATGCAAAAACTCATGAAAATAGCATTCATATCCCTATTATTATTTTCGTTTTTTTCTTCTTTTTCTATTTTTGCTCAGCCTCAGGATAACAATCAAAAAGAAGTGCAGGATAGCTGGTCTTCAATAGGAGATGTTTTTACTAAACAGGATATAAATAAATTAATAAAAAAACCAATGGCCGGACCGATTAAAATTGGTTTTACTGCAAAAGAGGTCAGGGAAGTCATGGGAGTCCCTGATACCATGGATGAAGAAGGGCATGTTTATTATTATCGACAGTCTCCAATATTTTTTGATAAAGACTGGCAGGTACAATCCTGGGATAACCGATATGGAAATTTAGATGTTTTACCAGAATCAGTTAGAATTAGGCCGGGTTCTCATATTTCTGAGGTCTTTAAATTGAATGGATTTCCTCTCAGAATAACAAAAATAGATGGTAGTTACCACTTGGAATACCCGGGAGATATTATTTATGTTAGCGATAACTGGGAAGTAGAGGCAATTCAGGATAAACAGGTAGTGGAATATAAGTCTGGCCGGCAGGATATGAATCTAGAGGATTTTTTAGAAGAATTTAAGAATTACTTAAAACTAAAATAACATCTTTAACAATTTTTATAGCTGATTAGAATAAGGCTTTTTTAAAACATTAAATATCGCACTTGTAAAATGGGTGGTTTTAAGTATCTCTAAAAGAGCTTTAAGTCTCAAGAGAAAAATTGTCAGATATTTCTTATTTTCTTTCATGGTAAAAATAATTTATGGGATTGTATATTCTTAGTTGATAATATTAAGTCCTGAGAAATCAATTTTTTCTAAAGAATCTTGCTTGTTGCGCACTATCTTCATTGCTTCGGGTAATGATTCCATTATATCTCGGGCAGTTATACCGTCTTCTCCTTTTTCTCTAGTTGCCAGGTCACCTGCGAATCCGTGAATTAATACTCCTTGTCTAGCTGCAGATTCAACAGGCAATCCTAAACAAAACATAGCAGCAATGGTGCCAGTCAAAACATCTCCAGAACCAGCTGAAGCCATGCCGCAATTTCCGGTCATATTGATGAATATATTCCCGTCAGGCAAACCAATAATAGTATGGGCTCCTTTTAGGGTAACAGTCACATTAAAATGTTTTGCAAATTTTTGTAATAAATTAATTGGGTTTTCTTTTATTTCATTAACTGTTTTTTGTAATAAACGTGACATTTCGCCAATATGAGGTGTCAATATAGTAGCATTTTTCCGATTTTCTAAAATAGATATATTTTGACTTAAGGCAGTTAAGCCATCTCCATCCACTAGGATAGGTTTATCAATATGCATAATCAATTTTCTGGCTAGTTCCTGCGCATCATCGTCCAGGGAAATACCTGGACCAATAATTACAATATCCACCTTATTTGACCATTCCAGAAGTTTATTAAAATTATTTTGGGAAAGGCTTCCTCTGGATGTTTCTTCTTGAGGTAAAAAAACTACTTCATGTGCTCTGGTGCTAATATAGGGAATAATAGAGGAAGGTGCTGCTAACCTGGAATAACCTCCACCACTTTTTAAAAATGAAAAAGATGAAAAATAGGGTGCCCCATAATAATTACGGGCTCCTGCAATAATCAAGGCATTGCCAAAAGTGCCTTTATGTCCTTCTATGGGTCTGGCGGGAATTTTTAAAGGCGTATTAACCTGAATTTTTAAATCATCTTGGTTGTATAGCTCTGGCGGAAATGATATGTGAGAAACATAGAGTTTGCCAGTATATTCATAACCAGGATACAATATATTCCCGATTTTAGGTAGCCCAAAAGTTACAGTATAGTTTGCTTTGATGGCAATACCTTTAACTATACCGGTATCACCATCAATTCCTGAAGGGATATCAAGACTAATTACCTGATTGTTTTTTTTATTGATGAGTTGGATTATTTGAAAGTAATACCCCTCTATATCCCTAGTAAGGCCCGTACCAAAAATGGCATCGACAATAATTTGTTCTGGCTTTATTGTTGATTCGATTTCTTCAATTTTGGGTTTAATAATTATTGGAATATTGAGCTTCTGAACAATATTCCAGTTATCGCGAGCAGCGTTTTTATATTTTGCAGGATCACTCAGTATGAAAATACTAACCTTTGCACCATTAGAAAATAATTTTCTGGCCAGAACTAATCCATCTCCACCATTATTACCAACTCCAGAGAAAATAAGAAAATCATTATTTTCAATTGTAAAATTCTTGGCAATGGTCAGGTACGCTGCCACTCCAGCATTTTCCATTAAAAGGTTATCCCTGATTCCGTATTGTTCAATGGCTTTTTTATCCATATTTTGCATTTCTTTTACACTTGCAATTTTCATTGTAAATCTCCTGATTTTAAAAATATTTGTAAAAATTACTGCATATAAAATAAATTGAGTATAAATTTTGATAATTATAGAAAATATAATTGTAAGATTGTAATCTTCTGTTAAATTATTTTATATTATAAGTAATGTATTTACAAATTTTTCACCTGAACTCTAAAGTAGGAAATTGCATTACTTAGGAATATCAAAGGTAAATAAAATTGAAATAAAAAGAGCTTAACAAAAAACAAACAAGAAATAACAAATCATCTTTTCGAAATTTATAAAGCCAATCGATAAACAGATGTTATATTTACTATTCTAGCTAAAAATATTGTATACTAACATTTATAATATGTTTTTAAAAATATTATAATTGGATTAATCAGGCAAAGATAGTAAAATATTATTGTACACTTCTATATTTTGAGGTAATAGGTTATTAATATGATAATACAAAATCAAATAGAGAATACAAAGAAAATTGTTGACAGCTTATTACAGGAATTAAGCAGGATTGATATACTACAGAAATACAAAATTGATATTTCTGACATAGATGTTTTAAAGAATGATTCCATGTTTCTTCGAAAATTGTCAATGATGATAGAAAATAATCGATTTTCGGCTGCTCAAACATTGGAATTGTATTGGGATAAATTTCAGAGTTTTGATGAGTCACTCAGCAAGGAAGAATGGTTAAAAAATATTTATCATTTCTGCCAGTTTTTATCCTTTCCCAATACCAGGCCGGAATTAAGAAATATTTCTTTCTCAAGGAAAAAGTTATATTACATTTTTTTGTTGACTTATTGCCAAATAATTGCTTTATCACAACCATTTATTGACAAAGATTCTTTTTTGTCCAAATATCCTCTAAATTTTTTAACATCCGAGGAGATAGATAAGCTTGAGCAACCAGGTGAGTATCGCCGTTTTTTGAGTGCATTTGATGAACTCTTTGTGTACGAAACGATGTCCTTAAGTAAAGAAATATTTGGATATAGTACATTGGACCATATATGCGGTGTCCATGCATTGGCTCTAAGTGTTGCTAGGCAGATAAAAAAACAGGGATTTTCTCTTGATTTAGGAATCGTATCCGGAGCTGCTGCCGGTCATGATGTAGGTAAATATGGTTGCCGTAAAAATGAGCAGAAAAGAGTTCCTTATCTACATTACTATTATACTGATATCTGGTTTCAGGAACAAAACATTCCTTATATTGGCCATATTGCAGTCAATCATTCAGTATGGGATCTGGAATTAGAAAACTTATCACTGGAGGCATTAATCCTGATATATTCTGATTTCAGAGTAAAAAATAAAATTAATTCCGATGATATGAATATATTTAGTTTACAAGAATCATTTCAGGTGATTTTAAACAAATTGGATAATGTAGATGAACAAAAGGAAAAGAGGTATCGCCGTGTTTTTGCCAAACTAAATGATTTTGAAGATTTTTTGATATCAAAAGGTGCAAATGTTAACTTGATACCATTAACAGAGCAGAAACATGTTAAACGAAAAAAGGAGTTATTTTTTGCTTTACTACATGGTAATGGGGTAGTTAGACAGATAAAGCATCTGTCTTTAGAGCATAGCTTCAAGCTGATGTTTCAACTGCGTAATGAGTCTTCTATTAATTCTATATTTGAATCTGCCCGCAGTGATAGTAGCTGGCAAAATCTTCAGGAATATTTGAGGATATTTGCAGAATACGCCAGTTATCTTAATCAAAATGAAAAAATTCTTGCCTTGAAGTTTTTATATGAACAACTTATTTTTCCAGAAGAAGGCATTAGAAGAAGAAGTGCAAAGCTAATTGGATATCTTATTGCCACTTTTGATGAGAAATATCGCAAAGACATTCCGGATGATGTTAATATAGAACCTTCAAAAGTAAAAAGTACTGAGCTATTAGACAAATATATCCGACTTTTTATAGAGCCAACTTATAAAACATCAGAACTGAACCAATGCCGAATAAGAGAAAACCTACCTTTTATTTTTGATTCTTTATTTGAAAATAGTCAAGAGAGGCAAGCAATACAATATTTAAAAATAATAAGAGATTACTATTTAGAATACAATAATGATAAAGTAGCCAACTGTATTGCTATCTATCTTTTACAGGCTTTAAAAAGCATACCAACTCTTCCAGGAGAGTATATTAATAAAGCTTTCGCAGATTTTTTGCTGAGATTTGTTCAACATGAGGAAAATGCTTTACGCATAACTGCTTTAGATGTCATTGATAATATTTTGACTAAAACATCGAAAAATGACCCTTTCTGGAAAAATTGTCAGCAATTTTTAGAAAAAATTGGAGAATGTTCCCTAATTCCGGCTGAAAACTATCTTCGGTTTAAGATAATCAAAAGAATTAAAACAAAAAAAGCACTGGTTAACCGTTTCCAAGAATACTGTCTTCAGGACATAGAAAAAATAGAAAGGATGTATTTAAACAATCTTAAATCATCAACTGATGCTATTATAAAGAAAGTGCAAATTGACATGTTGGTTGAAAGAGCAAAAACAAGTCGGGAAGAAGCTGTCTATACAGCCTTGCATTTTTGCAATATCTTAAAAGTTAGCAGTCATGAACCAATTCGCAATTATGCTGGCCGGGCTTTAATAGAGGTTATTCCTTATTTAAATGTTGAGCAAAAAAATGACATTTCTATTGAGCTTTTAAAGGCATTAGAAATTGATGATTATCAATATACCAAATATATTCCATATTATTTAGGGCAATCCATGCCTTATTTGCCTCCAAGAGAAATAGATGAGTTTATAGACGATTTGGAACAAAAGATTAAAATAGCAGACCAATGGACCTGCACTTTATTAATAAGGACTCTGGCAGTAGCCATTAGCCGATATGCTCCTTATCGAATTAGGTATAAGGAAGAAAATAATTTTTTCAAAGAGAGATTAGCCAGGATGCTGGGAATATTAATGAATGGTCTAGCACATCATGATAAACTTATTAAAAGGGTGACTTCAAGGGTTATTGGGAAAGAAATCTTTGCCTCGAGCCATCTAAGTCTTAGAGAAAAAAATGAAATATTTTGCTTATTAGCCAAAAAATATCTAAATTTAATTGCACCTATTTCTCAATATGATGCTTTGCTGTTTTTCACAAATTCAGTAGCTCTTCATCAAGTATATATTTTTATTACTGATTATTATTTTTATGAAGGAAAGATAAATCTTCGGATTCCAAAATCAGTGGCTTTTTTCCCGGGATCATTTGACCCTTTTTCTTTAAGCCATAAGGCGATAGTCCGAGAAATTGAGAAGATAGGAATGGAAGTATATTTATCAGTTGATGAATTTTCCTGGTCCAAGCGGACACAGCCGCATCTTTACCGGAAAAACTTAATTAATATGTCAATTGCTGATGAGTTAGATGTATATCTTTATCCAGAAAGTCTACCCAGCAATATTGCCAATCCAAATGATTTAAGACTGTTGAAAAAGCAATTTCCGAAATCTGAAATTTATTTAGTTGTCGGGAGCGATGTTTTATTAAATGCCTCAGCCTATGACAATATTGACACTAAGGATTCAATAATAGGTTTCCCTCATATAATATTCACTAGAAAATCTTTGCAGTTTAGTGAAAAACAGCAAAAAAGATATCAAGAAATTATTAGTAAAATTACTCCTGGGGTTATCCAGCTAAACCTTGAGGCGCCTTTCGAAGAGATTAGTTCCAGTCAGATTAGAAAAAATATTGATAATCATCGGAATATTTCCGATCTGGTAGACCCGCTGGCTGAAAGGTATATTTATAAATTTGGGTTGTATCAGAGAGAACCACAATATAAATCAACATTGCAAAAAATACATACCAGGGTAGATATACAGGAGAATATAGATAATGGGCTTATTGAAAGATTGGTAGATGACGTATTCCTTGGAATTAACAGGAAGATAGTATTGAACAGTCTTAAAAAATTCAATAAAAAACTTAACCCCCGGATTATTTTATTTAAAGATACACAAAATGGAGGGAAAATATTAGGATTTTCGGCTATTCACTGGATTCGTTCAAGTATGTTTTACCATGAATTTAGAGATAATGCTATCTCACAATATATCAGAGACAATGCAACTGGCCGCACAATCGTTATTGATGGGGTTTTTAGCATAGCACCTGATGAAAATACCTCACTTTTTAAGGATTTAAGGCAGATTATTTTAACTGAAACCCTTACTTTTTGTGTAAAAAAAGATTATGACTATGCTGTTTTTAAGAATATGATTCCAGAAACTAACTATCCAGAGTTAATGGAAACATTGGAACTTTTTGGATTTACAGAATTACCTGTCAGAAAAAAGAAAAGTACTATCTTGAGTGTTGATATTCGTAAGCCTTGCACAATAAACCTGGATGTCGAAACACTTATTAAGGAACCTTTTGCACAGAGTTATAGAGTAATTGAAGCTATCGAAAAAGCTCGCAAGAATTTACAGAGAGCAATTACACGCTTGTATCCCGGACATCTTTTAATTCCTTTCAATATTGACATGATTAATCAGTCTATTGTTGCGAAGGTCTGTCAGGAAAATGATGTTGATATTGAGCAAGATAATAACCGAGAATTAGGACCTTTAATGTGTGTACCATTTGGTAAAATATTGCACAAGATGGTTGTACCCAATACGGTTACTAAATCATTGCATACTGACAAGGTATTTACACCGGATATGCAGCATTTTAAGATTGATTCATTTGGTTATTATATGAGTCTGGAAAATCAGGTAAAAATGATTAAATCTTTTAATCGACCAGTCTTATTGATTGATGATCTTCTGCATAAGGGATATCGTCTACGGGCATTGAGCCCCTTACTTAGAAAAGAGAATATTAAAGTACATAAAATTATTGTTGGTTTAATATCAGGCAGAGGTAAGGAATTGGCTATGATTCAAAAAAGATCTGTGGATGGTGCCTATTTTGTTCCCAATTTAAGGGTATGGTTTAATGAGAGTGATTTATATCCCTTTATAGGTGGTGACGGGTTGTTCCGGCAAGAGTCAGGACAGGATAACCTGGTTCGCTCGATTAATATGATTTTACCCTTTGCCTATCCAGTTTTTCTGAAAGGTGTTGGACACAAAATAGTATATTACTTATCTAAGACTTGTATTGAGAACGCAATAAATATTATGCATACCTTGGAGAGCGAATATCAGGCAATTTATCATCGAAAATTAACCCTAGGACATCTTGGTGAAGTATGCCTTTACCCTCGTTATCCTGATCATGGTAAGTATATGAATTATAATATGTCTATTGCAACTTCGATTTATCTAGAAAATGACCTGGAACTATTACATAGAATATGGGAGGAAGGGGGAAAAGCAAGCCCTAAAGATTTATTGCTCTATCCTGATTCCCGAGAATTTAATTTAGGAAAGGAAGCTTTATGATACATTACTATCGTTTGCATAAAAATATTGTTTTCTCAGCTGAAAAAATTAATGGGTTACAGGAAATTGAAAATGAAAAAATAGCAAGTTATGAAAGTAAATATGTTTATTTTTTACAATTCGGAGATTGGCAAAAATTAAATCCAGTTGTTACCTTGATTCACCCGGATCAAATAATGGATAAAAATAGGGGAATTAACCTCTTGCAAAAACCAGCTGCAGAGAACAAAGATTTTGATATTTTTCCAGAATGGATTAGAGAAAAAATTAACAGAAGAGAAGTCGGTTTATGTTGTAATAGTTATCCACGTTGGAAAGATAGGTTGGAATGGAAACAGCCAAATCAATGGAAAATAAATTTAGTCGGACTTGGAAATGTCGGGGGAACATTATTAACCGCTTTGCGTTTATTGGGAGGAGAAAAAATTGCCGAAATAGGTATTTTTGATACTAATGAAAAAGTTGTTTCAAGATGGGAACAGGAGATTAACCAGATTAATGATGGTTCTAAAAAGAGAACAATGCCTGCTGTTAAGACAATTCAACCTGCTGAAATATTCCAGGCAGATATAGTTGTATTTTGTATATCTATAGGAGTACCGGCACCAGAAAAGGAAGTTAAAGATGTAAGAATGATGCAATTAGAGGCAAATTCTCGAATTATTAATTATTATTCACAGCGGGCAAGAAAGGTAAAATATAATGGTATCTTTGCAGTTATTTCTGATCCAGTAGACCTTTTATGCCAAAGCGCCCTTTTGGCTAGTAATTATAATGAAAAGGGCGAATATGATGGTATGGGACTTAGCGCTGATCAAATCAGGGGCTTTGGTCTGGGAGTAATGCATGGTAGGGCTGCTTATTATGCAATGAAAGACAACAAGACGAAAGGATATCTTGCAAAAGGCAGAGTATTTGGACCCCATGGAAAAGGATTAGTAGCAGTTGATGATGTAGAAAAGTATAACCGAGAAAATTCTTCTTTTCTAACAAAAAAAGTTTTAAATGCCAATATTGAACTAAGAAAAATTGGCTTTAAGCCTTATATTGCTCCTGCGATATCTTCAGGCGCACTTTCCTTATTGGATTTTATTAATGGAGAGTGGCATTATAGTGCCGGTTTTCTGGGAGGTATTTTCTGGGGTTGCAGAAATAGACAAAACCCTGTTGGTATAGAATGGGAGCAATACGATCTATCCAGTGATTTATATACAGAGCTTGAAAAGAGTTACCAATCTTTAAAAAAACAGGCAAAAATATTGGAGAAATAGAATGGCTTCCAATTTAATTGTTTTAATGCCAGGAAAAATATCACCAGAGTTTAAGCGATTTATTCTGGAAACAGTCAAAGATTTTCCAAATCAAATAATTACCAGGGCAACAGAGATACCCCCATTAAAAAACAAAAGGATATTATGGGCAGTCGAATTAAATGAGCATGGTTTCAACCTTTCGATAGAGGAAATATTACAGGCAATTTGCCAAAAAGGCCATAGTGCATTGAAGGATTCCCGAGGTGCAATTATAATACAAAGTCCTGTAGAATTATGGACTAAATCTTTCGCATATCGTATTATTCTGCAAACCAATCAATTGGGATGTCGCTATATGGGTCATTCTGTTGTAGAAGCGACCAAGGACCTAGTGAATTTTAAAACCTGGCAAAAAAAGTTAGATATTCCATTGACTGAAATATACAAAACAAATAGTCATAACCTGGTAACCCGATTAATGAAATGCAGGAAAATTTCTTACAAGAAACCAGAAGTGTTAGTATTGTATTCTAACCCAAGAAAAACATCTAATACTATGATGCTTTGGCAAATGGTTAAGAAACATATTTCTAATGACCAGGAATGGCACCTGGTACAAAGACATGTTGAAAATGGAACTGTTGTAGATTGCAGGGGATGCTTATATAAAACATGCCAGCATTACAGTGAGAGAAAAAGCTGTTTCTATGGTGGAATTGTTGTCCAGGAAATATTACCCGCCATCGAAAAAGCAGATTATTTAATATGGCTTTGCCCAAATTACAATGATGCAGTATCTGCCAAACTAATGGCAGTAATAAATAGGTTAACAGTATTATATAGAAGAGTAAATTTTTACAAGAAATCATTTTTCTCGATTATTGTTTCCGGGAATTCAGGAAGTGAAAATATTGCAATGCAATTAATCGGAGCATTAAATGTGAATAAAGGTTTTAATCTTCCTCCTTACTTTTGTTTAATGGCAATTGCCAATGACCCGGGAGTGGTGAAAAAGATTTCAGGCATAGAAGAAAGAGCACAGGGCTTTGCTAAAAATATATGTAAGGAAATTGGCATAGAATATACCACTAACTGAATATATTATCAAATGATTTGAAAGGAGATAAAAAATGAAAGCTTTGCTTATTGTTGATGTACAGAATGATTTTTTAACAGGAGGTTCTCTAGCAGTAAAAGATGCGGAAGATGTAATCCCTGTCATTAATAAAGTGATGGATAAATTTGATTTGGTTATAGCTTCAAAGGACTGGCATCCAAGTAAAACTGCACATTTTGAAAAATGGCCAGTTCATTGTGTCGCAGATAGCAAAGGGGCCGAATTTCACCCTGGACTTTCAGATGAGAAAATCAGCCAAATCTTTTATAAAGGGACTGGAAATAAGGATGATGGTTATTCTGCTTTTGAAGCAACAAATATTGAACTGGCGGATTTTTTGAGAGAAAAAGAAATCCAAGAGCTTTATATTTGTGGAATAGCCTTGGAATTTTGTGTTAAATCAACCGCCTTAGATGCCCTAAAAGAAGGTTTTAACGTTCTTTTAGTAAAAGATGCTATTGCTACTTTTTCCAAAGAAAAAGAAGAGGTTGATAAACAATACTCTGAAATAGTAAAAGCAGGAGCACAAGTTATACTATCAAATCAAATAAGTTAAAAATAAAAAATACAAAATAAATTGAAAATATTGTCTGTTAGCTATCTTAGAGAAAATTTTAAATGTGATAATTAATAGATGAAATATCTAAAACCATAAAGAGGTGTCCTTGACAAAGGAGGGGAAATTGACTACAAATAAGCAAAAAGATGTGGAAGAATTCTGGAAAGAAAAAGAACAGGAGCTGGGGGAAGAAATCAAGGGAAAAGATATGAGTGAATATATTAGCGGATACCGAGGATTAAAAGAAAAAACCTGGGGGCTTCTTTACTATACTAAAAGCTCATTCTATTTTCAAACATTTCCAAAAAAAAATTGGCTGACTTCTTTGATGGGAGTTGGTGGTGGTAAAGTAGAAAACTCAGCTGATACATTTATTTTTAATATAATATGGGAAAAAGTAAAAGAAATTACCTTACCTGCTAAAAAGAATCTCATATTATCATTTCTATCTCCCCCTGATAATCTTGTTTTTATTAGATACCAAATAGACAGTCAAGAAGAGATCTTGACTCTGGCAATGTACTCCCGGAATAGCAGAAAAAAATTCTTAGAGTGTTACCAACAATTTAAAAAATAGATTAACTCTATTCTTGAAGTTTTTGAAAACCATCTACTAAAGCGGGTGTGATATTTACTAGCAAAAATACATGTTCTAAATGTTTATATATTGCAATTTTGTAAAATAAAGAAAAAAGGGAATGTACAATATGGATACCAGCGATTACCATCAAACTATTAGCAAAACTTCTGAGACTAAGAAAACGATTAAAAAAAGTCGCTTTATTGCCTCGATTAAAGAAATAGAAAATGAAGAAGAGGCAAAGTTATTTTTAAAATCTATTACACAAAGATATCCAGATGCCACACATCATTGCTGGGCATATAAATATGGATTAGGGGAAGATGCAGTATTGCAATATTCTGATGGCGGCGAACCAGCTAATTCAGCTGGACCGCCTATACTTCAGGCTATAAAAAAGGAAAAGATAACCAATGTAATGGTGGTGGTGAGTCGCTATTTTGGTGGAACTAAATTGGGGATAAGTGGTCTTATCCAGGCTTATCGAGATAGTGCATTGCGGGGATTGCAGGTTGCCGGAAAAGTAAAAAAAATATCATTACGGGAATTTATAATTGAAAATATAGAATACCAGACATTGGGTAATATCCTTCAATCAATTGAGAGTCAGTCCGGTCGCATTGATGGTATAATTTATGGTGAGAGGATAAAAATAAATGCTTATCTTCCAGATAAATATCAGAAATGGATTACGCAGGTGGTGAAAAGTGCTAGCAGGGGAAGAGGAAAGGTTAAGCTTGGCAAATTGCGTTGGTATCGTATACAATAATATTGCAATATAAAAATATTTCAATATAAAATATCATTGTAAGTTATAAAATAATATAATAGTAAAAGATAAATTTATTTAACAATATGAATGATAATTTTGCACTTGAACTCTAAAATAAAAAATTATATCACTTAGAAATATTGTATCCAATAAAACTTGAATTAAAAGCGATTATGAATAAAAGTAAATGAGAAAAACATAAATCTGTTTTAAAGGTTCTAAAAGCAACCCGATTTGCAGGTGCGTATTTACTTATTATTTAAAATATATGAAGGGAAATTCTATGAATACACTTATTGTTTATTATTCTCGTTCCGGTAGGACACGAAAAATTGCAAAGCAGATTGCTGTAAAAATTAAATCAGATTTGGAAGAAATAAGAGACAATAAAAACAGATCTGGGATATTTGGTTTTATAAACAGTGGTAACGAAGCCTATCTTAAAAAAACTCTTCCCATAGACGAATTGGAAAACGATCCATCTCAATATGAAACCGTAATTGTCGGTACTCCTATTTGGGCTAGCACTCTTTCTACTCCCATTAGGAGTTTTTTGAAAGAATATCACCATAAGTTAAAAAGAGTAGCATTTTTCTGTACCAGTATGGGCTCTGATCCAAAGCCAGTTTTTTTGGCAATGGAGAAATTAGCCGCACAAAAACCAATAGCTGTGATAAATATTACAGCTCGTGACATAAAAAGAATGTTCCATTTAGAAATGGTCGATAAATTTGTTCAAGACTTAAAACAGGCGAATTAATAATAAAGGATTAATGTTAAAAAAAGAACAGTTTGAAGAACTGGTGGTAAAGGCAATCAGTGAATTGCCTGAATACTTCAGAAATAAAATGGAAAATGTAACTATTCACATTGAAGATTTTCCTGATAAAAAAACATTAAAAGAACTTGGGCATACATCACCCTATTCATTATTAGGGCTCTATCAGGGAGTACCCGTAACTCATAGAGGGATACATTATCGCAATGTAATGCCAGACCGCATTACTATTTTTCGAAAACCAAT
>CAYOLB010000247.1:0-5548 GCA_964404675.1 uncultured Atribacterota bacterium
AGAGATGAGCTTATTGACATACACAGGGTAAAGAATAGCGAGTTTAAAGGTGTGCACTTTTAATTCTTAAAGTGTGCACTTTTAATTTTTTCCTAACAGGGGCCGAATTCCTTTACTGCGATTCAGACATAAGGATATCAAAATCTTTTAAATCCAGAATAAATCCAGTAAGCATTGAATAATAATATTTAATTTACTGATGCTAAAAATGAAAAATGATCACAAGATTTAAAAACGCTAACTTTAGAGGAACCCATTCCATGAATTAAGAAATATCCTCAATGCAGGATTAGCATCAAAAAAAATATAGTAAAATCATCAATATTTCCGATATTTATTTTTTTATTGGTAATTATCTTCTGGTATTTTCTTAAGGGAATTATTCCTCTGGAATGAAAGTAGAAGAAATGTAAATATAATATATATTTTATATACATTAGGTTTAACTGTTATAATTATATCTAAACAATTTAAGTACTTTGAAATAAGAGAAAATAGGTAAAAAATAATGTTTTCAAAAAATAAAAATATATATAAATTGTCTCCGCCGGATGAAGAGGAATTTAAAAAATTAGTTGAATTGCTTCCTGAGATAGTTGCAAGAACTGACAGGGAATTAAAAATAACTTTTCTAAATAAAAATGGCCTAAAAGTGAACCTCCCCCGACCGAAGTCGGGGGCTTCTATGTTCTTCCCCTAATTCGAGGCGTCCAGATTCTATTATCTGGACGGCCTATCCATCACCAGACTGAAGTCTGATGGTTTAACGGCAGACTAAAAAAGACATTAAAAAAGACCTGAATATTTTTGACCTCATAGAGGAAGGTGATAGAAGCAGGGCCAGGAAAAATATTAAAAAGATATTAGAAAAACAGATAATTGGGTTGAATGAATATACAATTTTAAGAAAGGATGGCAGTTTCTTCCATGTTCTTGCCAATAGCAATGTTATAGAAGATGGTAATGGCAGTTTCTCGGGACTAAGAATAGTTGCAATGGATTTGACCGAGAAAAATAAAATTGAAAAAAAGTTAATTGAAGAAGAACAGAAATACAAACTGCTTGCTGAAAATGTAAATGATATTATATTTGTTCAGGATATGAATCTTAACATAAAATATGCAAGTCCTTCAGCTAATAAAATTTTTGGTTATAAAAATTACGATATAAACCGTATAAAAATGAAAGATATTATGACAGAAGATTCCTTAAAAAAGGCTATTTCTTCTTTTAAAAAATATGTAAGACTTGTAAAAAAAGACTTAAATATCAATATACCGCTTATGGAATACAAATATATAAGAAAAGATAAATCAACCTTTTGGGGTGAGCTTAAAGTAGGTTTCCTAAGAGATTCAAAAGGAAATCTTACCGGATCTATAGGAATTCTAAGAGATATTATACTAAGAGGAAAAAAGCAGAACAAAAACTAAAATATATATCTTTTCATGATTACCTTACCGGTCTTTACAGCAGGGCGTATTTTGAAGAAGAAATTAAAAGGATTGATACTAAAAGGCAGCTCCCCTTAAGCATTATAATTGGAGATATGAATGGGCTAAAACTGGTAAATGATACCCTCGGACATCTAAAAGGAGATCTTTACCTGTGCAGGATTGCCAGAATTTTAGAGGAAAGCTGCAGAAAAGTAGATAAAATACCACTAAGCATATCATTTGGAATATCAGCCAAGAAAAACCTAATCAGGATATTTTAACCATAATACAATTAGCAGAAGATAATATGTACAACAATAAAATGGTAGATAAAAAAAGTTTGACAAGCTCAACAATTTTCGCCCTTGAAAGAACACTGTGGGAGAAAAGTCAGGAAACATCAGAGCACGCACAAAGAGTAAAAAAGTTAGCAGTAAAACTGGGCAATTCTATAGGTCTTTACCAGGATGACATTGACGAGCTTATACTGCTTTCATCACTCCATGATATTGGAAAGATTGCAATATCAGAAGACATACTAAATAAAAATGGCAATCTTTCAAAAGATGAATGGGATAAAATAAAAAAACATCCTGAAATAGGATACAATATCTGTTCATCTTCACCTCAACTTGCTTTTATTGCCAAAGCTGTACTTGTACATCATGAACACTGGGATGGTTCTGGATACCCCTCCGCTCTAAAGGAAGAAAACATACCTGTTACAGCCCGTATTATATCAATTGCCGACTCCTACGATGTTATGATAACAGGAAGGGAGTATAAAAAACCACTAAGCAAAGAAGAAGCAACAAACGAGCTTAAAAAATGGTCAGGAAAGCAGTTTGATCCAAAATTGATAAATAATTTTATAGAAATCTTAAAAGGAAATAATAATACGCAGAAACAATAATTTCCCTATATTTTTAATGCAAAATATTGATAGAAGGTGAATTCCCAAATATATTTGTACAAATATGACTATTATTTAAAGCACTTTTTATATTACCTTACGATAAATAACTATAAGAAAATTTAATTGTTAGGAAAATTTTAAAAGTGAACTCTTTAAAAATTAAAAGTGAACCGTTCATTCCCTCTGTATTTCTTCTAAGTCTACCAAATAACCCATAATATTTTATCCTTCTGGTTATTTTAATTTTCTAAAAATTCGGTAAGTTCAAATCCTCATTTCTAACCTGATAAGTACCTACCATCTCATTCTTGTACCAGAACCTAATCTCTGCCATCCCGGAGGCAAGATCCGGGACAATACGGAGACTTACACTGTCCCTTATGGGGACACCGGCAATATTTATCACAAGTCTGTTAAAAGATATCTTCCTGTAGGGATTTACAACTCGACTGCCTCTTAAGGCAAATATATCTTTTGTGGATTTGTATGGAGCTGGAACCACAAACTCTCTAAATAGTGTTTTTCCTTCACCCAGTAGCCTTTTTAGCCTGTAGTAGGGAACCTCGCCGGTAACTGAATGTCTCTGGTGGAAATTATATCTGGCTGCCTCTGCCTCCAGTACTTTGTTTCCGTCAGCTATATTATCAATGCCCTCCCTGGCACAGGTTCTTACGATCCTGTCCTGGAGCCACCTGTAGGGCCTTTCAATTTTGCCTTTCGCAGCTGCTGACAGAGCATAAATGAGCTTTACCCTTAAATCATCTAAAACCTGCTTCCACTGGGGATCTGCCTCATCTGTTACCTTGTAGTGCTTTCTCCAGAAGCTGTCCCTTCCCTGGACAAAGCGGAATATGGAGTGAGAGTCAACATAATATGAGTAGGCCAGCCCGTGTTTTAGGGCCACATCCTCCAGAGCCTCTATATGGGTCCAGGATGTCTCCCTTTCGATGAGCCTGTAGTAAAGAAGGTATCTGCTGCAGTCATCTATGGAGGTAATAAGGTACCATTTATTGGTATAGGGACTGAACTTATGGTGAGAGCTGTCATGCTGGATAAGCTCGCCGGCGTAGTTGGTTAAAACTTCCCGGTCATGGGCCTTCCTTTTGGGTTTTTTAAGATAAAATCCTTCCCTTTTGGCCCTGTTTATTATTGTAGGTGTTGAGACCTTCTGACCATACTTTGAAGTCAGCCTATCAGCTATATAACTGTAGTTATATGACCTTAAAGGAACTTCCGGGTCAGTAATTAGTTCCTTTTCTACTTTAAGCTCTTTCATTATGTTATCCTCAACCTCCTCCGGTATCTTTCTGGTTGCTTTCTTCCTCCTGTACTCAATTGAGAAGTTTTCCGGATCTTTTCTGTATTTTTTTACCAGTGCAAAGAACCTCGTCTTACCTATTCCTAAAATCTCCTGTATATATTCTCTTTCAATCTCTCCCGCCAGATAGCGGACTATCAGATCTCCTACCTGTTTACAAGTGAATTTCTTATGCAGCTGTACCATAACCCAAAACCTTTCTTCCCAGTTACCAATGGTTTTAGATTATAGCTGCAAAGCAGTTCACTTTTAAACTTTAAATCCTATAAAAAGAGTTCACTTTTAACTTGTAGATGACATTATTAAATATTATAATTGACATATATTTTTATATTTGTATAATATAATTAATGTAATATATATTTATTATTCTTTTAAATTATTAAATATGCAGGAATTATATTAAGGAGAATAAAAAAATGAAAAAAATAAACTTAAAGGAACTACTTACACTGATATTAATACCTGTTTTTATTTTAAGTTTTGTGCCTTTTCTTTCCTCATGTACCCCTGAACTTGCTTTTGAAGAATTAACAGTTTGCTGGAATATAAAAGAAGATACATTTGAGCCGATAGACCCGGAAGATGAATTTGGTATCGGAGTGGAAAAAATTTATGCGACCATTAAATATTTCGGAGTCAGCGGGGAAGACAATTACAGGTACAAATGGATATATATGGACACGGGAGAAGTTATTCTTGATAAAACTTTAAATTATTCTGAAGACAGGAGGGGTTATTTTGAAGGATATGCTATGTCATATATATCAACAAGTGATGAGATAAAGGTAATACCCCCGGGTAGTTATAAGATTGAGTTTTATCATAACGGTGAGTTAAAGAGTACAAAAGAATTTGTAATCAAAAAACCGGATGTAAAGATTTCCGAAGTTGCACTGGCGGATGAAGTCGATGAGAATTATGCACCTTTAAATACAACACAGGAATTCAAATCGAATGATATCATATATGCATGTGTAAATGTCGATTATTATTTTTCAGGAAACAGGCTTAAAGCAAAGTGGTATGACGTTAATGGAAACCTGATAATTGAAACCGTAGATGACTTTAAAGCGGATTTATATGAACCGATGTGGACCGCGTTTACTTTCGAAGGAGAAAACAGGGATTTACCGGCTGGCGCGTATAGAGTGGAGATCTATTTAAATGACATACTGTATGGTTCATATGATTTTGAAGTGGGAGATGCGAGGTCAGCAGAAGCGGGAGAAGATATTTTTACACAGGGTAATCTGTATTCCAATGAAAAATACAGTGCATCTTTTGCTGTTCCGGATAACTGGATATATACGGAATCAGAAAATGCTGACGGCCTTACTGTAAATCTCAATACACAGTCAGGAGACCTGCCAGTGGCTTTTGTTTTTATGGCAAGTCCCATAGGGGATTACCCACCGGCCGACCAGTATAAGACCGTGGCTGAAGAGATATGTTCAGGAGCCTCAGGAGAACAAAACTGGGAACTCATCGAAGTGCAGGAAAATGAATCAGTTACAAAAAAAGGTACAAAATATCAGGACTTTATATATCTGTATAAAGATCCTGATAATACAGAATGGGCTATGGTCGTGTCATTTACTGAAGCCGGAGAAAGGCTTTACATGCTGTTTGGTACCGTAATGGACAGCTATTTCGAGATGGGGGAAGCTGTATATCTTGGAATCATGGAGTCTCTTGAATTATAGATAACTGCGCTATAAATAGCCCGGTGAATTTCCATATTATGATTGAATCAGGCAGCTTTCTATATTACATTATCAAATATTACCCCGGCTGTCTTTTTGGGATCGTGCCTTACAAAGTTTTTGCTGCAGATAATATTCTCCCTTATTATTTTAATACTTTCGGCCAGTCTGT
>CAYOLB010000248.1:0-2706 GCA_964404675.1 uncultured Atribacterota bacterium
TTTTTAAAATATCTTTAATTATATTTATGTCAATTCAACTAACACAATTTTATTGGTCGCCTATTGATAGGTAAGACTCCAACTTTCCCCTTATCTCACCAAATTCAATCCCATTAGAAGCTGCATAATCTCTTACTGAAATATTCATTTCGTCAGGTAGTTCCAGTCCGGTTAAGTTTTGAAAAATTGTTTCATCTATTCCCATGGTTAATAATTCAGCTATAGTTGTTCTGCCTGCAATAGATATATTATCAGTAATTCTTCCTTTTTGTACTATATAATCCCCTGTTAAATAATCTGTTTCATCTTCTTCAATTGTAAATTTATCATTAACAATATTCTCAATCATCAACAAATTAAAAATATGCTTCTCCCAGTACTCTTTTTCCTCTCCAGTTAATTTATTATTCCTGAGAAGGTAATCTACAGTCTGTTCCGGTAAATAAAATGTTTCCTCTGATATATAAGGAATCCCTGTATATAAGGAGACAAATACTTTAACCGTATCTGTTTCAACCTCATACATTTCACCTTCAAGCTCTACCGGCTGATATATCTCCTTTAAATTATTTAGCCGAAATGTTGCTGGATTGGTATCTTTGCTAAGGTTGAAGGCCTCAATAATTGCCTTAGAAGGTATGCCATATAACAGTTCAACTTCATTTAGTGTAAAAGAACCTCTGATTTGGGAAATATCTTCTAATTCTCCATTTAATCTATCAGATTCCAGTAATTCAGAACTTATATTAATATTTGCAGTTTCAATGAGCGAATCTGATGATAATGAATGAGCCTGTCTTCCTCTTCCAGACCCTGACCCAAAAGTTCCTCCTCTGCCAGTAGTCGCAAATAAACCAAGTTCACTGGACAGCAAGATGCCGCCACCCAAAATTATTATAATTGCAAAAAATATATGAATATGTCTAATTTTCATTTTTTCCTCCCTGGCTTTTATCCTTTCTAGTATCTTTTCTGCTTTTCAAAAGAGCAAGTTCCATTCCACTTTCTACCGGGCAACTAGCCTCATCAGTACAAAGCAAACAGGAAATGCATTGATGATCTCTAATCACCTTTTTATCAGAAATCTTAATATTCATTGGACAGACCCGATCACATTTTCTGCAATTTATACAGATCTCATCATTTCTTCTTAAGGGTATTATACGGAAAAGATTGAATAACCCCAATAATGCTCCTAAAGGACAAAGATATTTACACCAGGGACGTTCTACAAATAATGATCCTATAAAAATAATACCCAGTAATATTAATGCTGAGATAGTTATTTCGCTTGACCAAAGACTAAATAAATTGAAATATGGGCAATAATTCTGAAAAACCAGTCTAAGTTGTTGAGCAGTTAATATGACAATCAAAATGAGTACAATATAGCGCAAATAACGTAACCAGTAATCGATTTTTTGTGGAACAAATAGATTATACCTTTTTGGAAATAATTTCCGTCCAATTTTACCGACAAATTCCTGTACTGTCCCTATCGGACAAACCCACCCGCAGAAAACCGGTCCAAAAAATAAAGTTAACAGAAGTACCAGCCACATAAAAGTAAATGAAGATTGATGTGTTTGCCGAATAAATATTCCTTCAGTAAAGTATTGATATGCGGTTACCACACCGCCAAAAGGACATATAGAATGAAATGAGGGAGAACCCACAAGTATCGGTGCTATTCCTTGTGAAACGCGGTAGTGGTTGACGCTAATTAATAGTATCAGTGATAAAACAAAAATTTGGATAATTGTCCGTAGCCAGGTAAATTTCTTTTTTTTTGACATATATATTACTCCTTGTGCTATTTGGACATCTAACTCTATTCTAAAGTTTCTATATAAAAATTTTTTTCTATGAAAATTAAAAAAATATATTAATTCTATATATTAGTCACACCTATTAATACGCTGATAATTTATCATTTCTTTCAGATTACGAATTATTTATTAAAAATTAAATGTTTTTTTAAAATTAATTTCACATCGTTATAGCCAAATATTTGTAAAATTTAGATTATTTATATTGTATTCTGAGCTTAAAAGCCGGGAATTAGCATTCTTGTATGTGTGGAATATATATTGAAAATTGGAATTGGAATTGGATAAGAATAGTAAGAGGAATTTAATATTACTTTTTCATTAAATAATTGTCAAAAGAACCGTCCCCGTGACAACTACCAGTAGATGCTGAAGCCGAGACGGTTAGGGATTTGCCAATTAAAAGATAATCTTTTATTTACTTTATAAACTATTTCTTTTTTGTTTTCTTCCCAGTCCTTTAAATCAAAAATATTGCTCTGTACACCATAATTAAATCGTATTTTATCAAAATCCATCTGTAAGCGGGTATGAAGGAAGGGTTCATACTCTTTATTCTGATATTCCAAACCTGCTCCTATCCATAATCTGATTACATAAGAACTGTAAAAGTCATATTCAAACCTACCATTATAGAGTTCATTCTCATATTGCAGCGCAACATTCCAGCGATAAGCAGGAGAAACAGACAGCTCAAACCCGGGATGTTGGCTATCTTCCAAGTTGCCCCAGAATGAAAAAGAATGCTTTTCCCGGTCAGGTTTATTATTACTCAAATCAAGTGCCGGAATCTGGTTAAATAAATCATGCAGCCAGATATCTTCTGTGTCATAAAGATGTTCCAGTTCTTTTCCCTTTAATAAAATAGGAACCAATA
>CAYOLB010000249.1:0-1998 GCA_964404675.1 uncultured Atribacterota bacterium
GCCGAGCACTATTTTGAATAGGATATAATTTCTTAATTTGTATTGCAAAAAGGGACAAAAACAAATATGAGAAATTATATTGATAGCTTCCTTAGTTATATGAAAACCGAAAAAATAGCCTCTCCTTCTACAATTTACGGCTACAGAAAAGAGGTTGGAAAATTCATTGATTACATAACTTCTATAAATATTTATGATGTAAACTTAATTAGTACAAGTACCATAAGGCAGTATTTCTACCAGGCCAGGGAAAATAGGGGCTTATGTCAGAGCTCCATATCAAAAATAATTGCCACGGTAAAAAGCTTTTTTAACTACCTTGAAGAAGAAGATTCAATTGTTAAAAACCCAACCAGGAAAATCAGAGTTCCTAAAAAGAAAAATAAAATCCCTACAGTGATGTCTAAGTATGAAGTTGGCCTAATTATTAGATCTGTAGACTTTGCCCCTTATAGATGCAGGAAAAACAATACAAGGGATAAACTTATACTATCGCTTCTCTACTATACCGGCATAAGGAGAAGTGAGCTGCTTAATCTAGACTGGGATGATATTAACCTTTCCATGAGTACTGTAACCATAAGGTTCGGTAAAGGCGGAAAGGACAGGTTAATCCCCCTTCATAGAAAAGTTACCGAATTGCTTGATAAGTACCTTGATCAGAGGCTACCATTAAAAACAGATGCATTATCAGACTTAATCTTATTTGTTGATATTATTTTATGATTCCAATCCTGTCTATCCACCCAACCTGTAGCGCCATAAACTTCCTTTATTCTAACAGCATAAATTCTATGTTATAATGACAATATACAAAATCATATTAATTTATGGTTTGGTTTTTTAATATAGAGGCCGCTAAAATTATCAGCTTGAGTTCTTAGAAATAATAGGGCTGCTGGATTTTGGAGGTTTCGAAAAAAGTAATGTTGGAGTGATTAGATCATGAAAATTTTTTTGATTGTCGTGGTATTTACCAGTTTGATTCTGAGTGCTTGCACACCAAGCCCGGCTGAAATTATTGAAGAAGCAGATATTCCTGAGGATATTGAGGTCGAACCTGGTATTGAAGAGGAAGCATTAGTAGTAGAAGGCCCGTCTGATGATTATGTTACCTGGGAGTCAATAGGAATACCAGATGAATTTCTCGAATATACAGACGGAGATATTCTTGTTGGACCCTTATTCGATATAGATAGCCCTGGTCCCAGTATTATTCAAATTGATAACTCAAGCGTTGAAGCCATTGAACAATATGTAGATAATGCACTATCGCAAGGGTATACTTTGGATTGGGAAAGAAGTAAGCAGTTTGACGCGGATCTTAGCTGGGCTATATCTCTGGAAACAGATGAGGCAAATTTTGGGACCGAACTCGGTTACTACGAAGAAGAAAATTACATCGTTATGGTCCTGTATAAGTTTGAAAAATAAATTGGTGAAAATAGCAGTATTTAGATTATAATTGCCTTCAAAGTTATTTCAATTGAAATTGGTTGTGGTGTAAAAGATAAAGGACTTAAGTAATAAGGAATCTTTAAAACCTGATATGGAATGAAGGGGATCACCCGCAACAGATCTTCATGACAGACGATGAATTTAACACAATGGCTCCGGGAATAAGAGAAATTGCCATTGAAGATCTTATATTTATAGTTGAAACTTTTACTTTTAAAAATCAAAGGAGAAAATTGTAATATCAGGGATAAGAAAATAAGTTATATCTCCGGTGATAATAATTTAAGAATCCTTAAGGAAGATATTTTGAGAAAATTAATTATACTGGCAGCTTTTGCTGTATTGTTTTTTTTATTCGGATGCTCATCCGGAGAAAACACAATTCAAAAAGCCGAGGAGGCAATAACAGCCCGGGATTATGATCAGGCAGCTCTTTATGCCAGGCAGACCCACCAGTCCCCGGAAAAACAGAAAGCCAGGATTATACTTTCTTATATCAAATATGGCGATAATATGCTACATGTCGCGTTCTGGGAAGAA
>CAYOLB010000250.1:0-3351 GCA_964404675.1 uncultured Atribacterota bacterium
TAACCGGTCCGGAGCCATTCAATAATTGACAGCCTGGCAATTCCAGGGCCATAAGGCAATAAACGGCTTTCAGTTATAAGTCCAATAAAAAACCCTAAGGTGGGGTACTTTTAGGTTAACACAAACAATAGCCATATTTCCACCCTAATTGCAATTATAATAACCTGGTAATAATAGAAATAATACGATAATAGAATAAATTAGTAATATATTGGATAATACAGTAATATAATTAATATATGAATGGGGGAAACATGGGATTATTTAAGAGTAAAATTGATAAAGAGTTGGAACAAATTTATGTGCCCTTATTGTCATTGACAACCCCAAATGAAAAAGAAGCAAGAAGAAGATTTAAACAGATCTTAAGTGCAGCAAAGACTAATTGTGAAAAATACGGTATTACAGAAAATAAAGAGTGGAGTGAAAATTTAATAAGATTAATGAACTCAACAGATACGCAATTAAATGTAGAAGACGAGTTTTTTAAAGACCAGGTAGATTTTTTTAAAAAATATATTGATATTAGGAGAAAAGAAGGAGTTACGGAATCAGATATAAGGAATTGGTGGGATCTACACTACCTTGAGAGAGCTTTTATACATGAATTAGATAACTCCTTCAGATTGGTGGCCGCTCTGATAAATAGAGAAAAAGGTTTAAGCGGTGAAGAATCTGCAAAACTAATTAGAAAAAATTTTATAAATTATGGTGACCCCGATGATACAGAGCATACTACTGGCGATAATAGACCATTACCTATTGAATTAAAAGACAGGATTAATAAATATGTAGAAAGAAGAACCAAGGAAAATCCTACCGCTTTTAAAGAAGAAATTCAAAATTACGAAACCTATAATGCCCTTATGAGGGCTGAGATAAGAAAGGGCAATATTTAAAAATATTTACAAAGGGTAAATATGATAATAAGCGTAGCAAATCAAAAAGGTGGAACTGGTAAGACTTCAAGCGTTATTAATATCGGGGCCGGTTTGGTACAGCTGGGAAAAAGGGTTTTGCTACTAGACTTAGATCCACAAATAGACCTATAGGAATCCCTAGGAATACCGGAAGTGCAATCAGAATATACAATAAATGATGTCATTAATAAAAAGGTAGATATAAGTAAAGTAATAATAGGGTTTGATAATGGTCTAAATGTTATACCAGGAAGCCATAGGGTAACAGAAACCGCCATGAAGCTAAAAGTCAATAACAGGCTGAAAGAGGTTTTAAAAGATATAAGAAATGATTATTCATATATACTATTGGACACAGCCCCCAGCTTAACAATATTAACAGTCAATTCTTTTGTTACAAGCCATGAAATTTGGATTTCATTTCAACCGGAATGGCTGGCTACAACAGGAATAAAAAATATATTAGATACAGTCAAACTATTAAGGGATAAATTGGACATAAGCCCCACTATTAGGGTTATAGTCACCATGTATGATCAGCGCAAATTATTACATAATGAATCAACAGAACTGATAAAAAAGCAATTTGATAATGTATTTGATACCAGGACAAGGACCAATGTATCAATAGCCGAGGCCCCCGGGAACCATAAAACTATATTTGATTATGCCCCTAACAGTCATGATGCTATTGATTATATGGCTTTATGTAAAGAGATAGAAAGGAAGATTAAATAATGGCAAAGACGGAATATGATCCTTTTGGGGATACGATAGAGAAGAAAGAAAAACCAAAACCACAAAAGAAAAAGGCTAAAGAAGAATGGATTAGGAAAACATTTGTAGTAAAAAAAGAATTTGCAGACCTTATTAATCGTAAAGCATACTGGGAACGCCGGGAAATAAAAGATGTTTTAAATGAAATACTGGAGAGCTATTTTAAGAGCAAAAAGATTAAAGAGTATCCCGAATAATACATATTATTAATAATATAATCGTCAGAAATAAAACCACCAGCTGATAAGGTTATCCTAGTGGAAGTGGATCAAGAGAAAGGATTGATTATGGATGAACAAAAGGAAACTAAATTAGAAACAAAAGGAGACATTTTTGATAGAAATTATAAAAAGCTTTTTAATATCTGTTTTTATACTGTTATAGGTTTCGTTGTCTTTGCTATATTGCTTTCATTTTTCATTTATGGAACCCCGGCCGGCGTTATTGGCACTATTATGGATATATTTTTAAATATATGGATATGGCCCTTTCTTATTTTAATATTTATATTTAGGAAAACTCATAAGGCCTGGTCTTTAATACTGAGTATAATTTTTGGGGTTTTTACAATAATAGGTGCAGTTGGATCAATTTTAAATCCAGCATGGCTTCAAGCATTACAGTAATTGGAGAGAAGAAGTCAAAGATCTCCGGGACCTTGTAAGGCTTTCTTGGTAGGATAGGATCAGGAATAAAGGAAGTAAAGAAAACCAAAAAAAAGAGATGCAAAGTTTAAGAGACGAGCTGAAGGAATTAAAAGATTATATTAAAACCCCTATTATAAAAAGGATATTTAAGAGAGGTTAAAAAATGACATTATTTAAAAGATTTGCAAAGCAAAAAGATGACGTAAGAGTTATAGGCAGTTTTAAAGAACACGTAACAAATGAAGAATTCCGTTTAACAACAGATAAACCTAATGTAATTAGACTAATTCAAGACAGGCCTGAAAAAATGTCAAAAGAATTAGCCAGAAGTGTTAAAGTATCGGGGTTATCTTACAGAATGGAAACAGTTAATAAATTTATAGAAGGGAAAAACAGAAAAATAGAATTAGAGTACGAACCTTCTAAAGAATACCCCCAGGCAATTAAAGTATTAGGGTTATGGGAAGACCAAAACGGCATTAATAAAGAACAGATAGGCTATGTTGAAGATGATATAGCTAAATGGATACATGAAGGTAATAAAAAACAGCTGGATAACATTGAAGATGATATAGCTAAATGGATACATGAAGAACACGGGGAAAATGTGCCGATTGGTGCGACCCTATGGACTATATACAAACCCTATGAAGGTAAAGATACTGGAATAAGAATTTGTATATGGCAACCCAGCAGTTTGAAGTATTATTATAAACAAAACAAATAGCAGGATATAAAGCAAAGTATTTATACTTTTTACCTATGATATATATAAACCTTAAGACATTTTATAACCTTGCATAAAACTTTACATATACAGGTATTTTAAGCTTGCAATGAGAAACAAAAAACAAAATATTTTTTGTGAATTATTACGCTTTTCCCTTGACATCATAATATCATAGTGAAAAGGCGGAGTGGATCGTGAAATACCATTTAAAACTTATGATAACCTGGCAGCCATTCTAAGGGAATGGAAAAAGCGCAAGCCCCAGAGTAATTATTTC
>CAYOLB010000251.1:0-1898 GCA_964404675.1 uncultured Atribacterota bacterium
CTATACCGGACAGAAATGAAATCAGGACAGCGAAAACTAATAACCCAATGGCAATTTTATGATTTTTCTTCATTTAAGACTCCTCATTTCATCAAAAATCTTTTTGCAAAATCAAATATTATTTAATCATCAATAATCTCAAAATAAATGGAATAATAACTATTGAACCGGTTAGTTGATTCCAAACATTTTCTTCCTTAAACATATCACGAATAACCAATACCAAAAAAAATAATATTATTAACTGATAGACTATAGTAATCATTTTTGCTTCCTCTCTTCTCTTTTATAACAATATATCAGCAAGGCTATTTGCAAACATAATAATAATAATACACCAAACAGCAGTTATTATTGCTGGCAATATGCAATATTTTAAGACTTTAAAATAATTTTTTTCTCCTACTACCTGAGCAGCAAATATTCCTGCTAAAGCAGTCGGTGGCATTAAATCACCTAGTGCAGCTAACTGAGACAGCGCTGATACTGTTACTACAGGATTGCTCTCCAGTAAAGCCAGAGCAAAAGGTACTCCAAGTACTGAAGCTGATCCATAAGCAGATACCGCACCAAAAAGTGGCATACTGATTGCTATTCCTGTATATAATAAATATCTGGGTAAACTTAAACAGTTTATTACAATATAGCCTCTCAAGCCGGTTAGAGTCATAATCTGTATAAACATACCCACACCTACTAAGATGCCTAATACTGGTAAAGCATCATGGACAGCTTCCTGAGATATTTTTAAGAAATTAAATTTTTTACCGGAAAATATTCCAATAATTGCGGCTATCAAGAAATAAATTGGCATTCCTAGGGTTGGAAACATTTTTGGAAAAAATGTTTCTCTTAACATAAGAGCAAACAAAATAATTATAGGTAAAAATAAACGTATGCCATATTCCCTCAAATACGAATTGGGTAATTTTTCTTTCATTTTTTCATAATTGAATGTTTTAAGGTATTTTCTACCTATAAAAAGACTAGTAAAAATAATCAGAGGTACTGTAATTAATAATAATGGCAGGGTAAAACCAGTATAAGGTAAGTCTATACCTCCTCCAATTATTAAGGCATTAATATTGATTGGGGGAGCAGCTTCTCCAAACACAGCTGCCATAGCTATAACTGCAGCTGTTAGCTCTTTTGGAAAACCCATAAAAATCAAAACAGGTGCAACCAAAACACCACCGGTTAAAACCGCTGCAGTTGAAGAGCCGGTAATCATTCCCGGGAAAACAACTATAAAAGATAGACCAATAATCAAGAAGGCTGGTTTGGAATAAAACTTTTCTATTAACCAGCGGGTTATAGTATCCATCATTCCATTATACTGAATTACTTTCATAAAAATCATGGCAGTAGCTATAACTAAGATGGTATTAAGATAATTAAACCCTCCTTCTACTAAATGGCGTACAGGTATGCCAAATCCTGCTATTAAGCTGCCTGAAATTGCTGACAATGCCATTGCTATTCCAACCGGCAATTTAAACTTGAAGCAACTTACCGCAAATACCCCTACCATTACAATAAAATAGAGCAATTCAATGCTGAGCAAAGTATTCCCCCTCCTTTTTACAATTCTTCCAATAGGGGTCAGGGCTCAACATTTGACATTTAGGAAAAATACTGTCAACTGTTGATACCTGACCCCATCAATTCCCACTTAGACAATCCTCAATCCAGTGTTATTTATCTTAATATCCAACTGCTACACCGTCACGACGTGAATCACCGCCACCAAAGAGAACACCGTTTTTCAGCATAATTCCCTGAGCACCGCCAAAGTATAAATCATGTGCACCTCTAACTTCTACTTCATTACCTAGTGCCCTCAGTGCCTCGATTGTTATTGCAGGAATACGACTTTCTACATAAATTGGCCTTGCTTC
>CAYOLB010000252.1:0-3734 GCA_964404675.1 uncultured Atribacterota bacterium
CTTCGCCAGTAGATATGGCTATCAAATCAATAATCCCTTAACCACAAATTCCAGCAGTTTTAGACTTTTCTATTAAATGATATCCTAGCTTTTCTATAGCCATTTTTACTCTGTCAATAGTACCATAATCAGCCATCATTCCTAAACTGATTCTTGCCCCTTCATAAGCTGGTCAGGCTTTAGCAGAACAAGCCCATATTTTACTGTAATATGTCAGGAGATTTCACCATTTGTACTTAAATCTACAGACAGTTGGAATTATTAAATTAGCTTATTTTAATACATTCAATATAAATGTTCCTGTAATTATAGTATTTTTTTAACCTGGATTAATGATAATCTCAATCATAAATCATTATGCTAATTTTACTTAAATAATAAATATATCGTTTTTATATTAATGATCCTTTTACTTTGTTAGAAATTGCTTTTATATGTTCAGGAGTTGTACCACAGCAGCCCCCGATGATATTTACCTTTAACTGTAAAAATTTCTCAGCATATTCTGCCATCTCTTTTGGAGTTGTTGGATAAATAACTTTATTGTTTTTCAGGTATGGTATCCCGGCATTGGGTTCAACTAATAAGGGAGAATCTGTAATAATTCTCATTCTAGTCAATATTTTGTAGAGTAATTCTGGACCGCTTCCACAATTGGCACCTACACCATCAGCTTCTTCTTCAAATAGTTCCTCTACTGCTTGTTCCGGAGTCACTCCATATATTGTTTTCATGCCTTCGTCAAAAGTCATGGAGGCAAAAACTGGTAAATCACTATTTTCTTTGACAGCTTTTAAGGCAACTTTAATCTCATCAAGGTTGTAAAAAGTCTCCAGTACAACCATATCTATTCCAGATGATTTAATCTCCTCGATCTGATCTTTGTATCCCTGATAAGCCTCACTAATTTTTAGTGTACCGATTGGTTCCAGTATTTCACCTGTGGGGCCAACTGAGGCTGCAATAAAAATCTGTCTTGGATTCTTTTTACGGTATTCTTCAACTACCTCTTTGGCAATCTTTATAGCTTGCTTGTTTATTTCTTTTAATTGATGTTGCTGTTTTACTTTTAATAGTTTAACGCCATTAGAACCAAAGGTATTAGTTAAAATAATATCTGCTCCAGCTTCTAAGTAAGACAAATGGATTTTTTTAACAATTTCCGGATGAGTAATATTCCACAATTCCGGACACTCTCCTGATTCTAGACCATTTTCCTGTAACATGGTCCCCATTGCACCATCAATTACCAATGTTGTTTGATGCAATAACTCTATAATATTACTCCCCGATATATTCTCCTTTTTATTTAACACATCGGATACCTCCTGAGTTTATGTTAGCCAATTTAATTTGCCAAATATTATGCAACTAAATTGATCTAATAATATCATATCATTATTCACATCTTTTTAAAGCCTATTTTGAAAATATTATTTTTTTGTTTATACAAACTTAATTGCCATTTTGATTGCCTCTACCATACTTTCTTCGTTAGACATTCCTTTCCCTGCCATATCAAAGGCAACACCATGGTCAACTGAAATTCGAATGATGGGTAAACCCACGGTTATATTGACTCCACTTATACCTAACAATATATTCTTTTTCACATCATATTTAAATCCGGTTACCTTAACAGGAATATGCCCTTGGTCATGATACATTACTACCGCTATATCGTACTGCCTGCCAAGCACTTTCGAAAAAATAGTATCTGGGGGAATGGGACCTTCTACATTTATACCATCTTTCTTCGCCTCGTTTATAGCAGGAATAATTTCATCTATTTCTTCCTTGCCGAACAATCCTCCTTCACCAGCATGTGGATTTAGTCCAGCAACTGCAATTTTAGGTTCCTGGATACCCAGGTCTTTTAATGCTTTATCTGCTAAGTTAATTACAGTCAAGACACGCTCTTTTTTTACCAAATCACATGCTTTTCTTAAAGCCACATGAGTAGAAACATGAATGACTCTGAAATGTTCATCTGCCAGCATCATGGCATAATCTTTTGTATCAGTTTTAGTAGCAAATATCTCAGTATGGCCTGGGTGTGGAGAACCAGCCGCTTTAATGGATTCTTTATGAATGGGCCCGGTAACTACAGCATCAATCTTTTTATCCATAGCCAATTCAATTCCCTTATAGATATAATCCAATGATGCCTGTCCTGCTTTTTTATTTATCTTTCCGTATTCAAATTCCTCAAGTTTTATATTATCAAGGTCAAGCAAATCAATTGTACCGTATTCCCCTTTTATCTCTTCAGTATTTTTAACAATATGCAATCGCAAATTCGAAGAAATCATTTTTATTGCATCTTCCATAACAGACTTGCTGGCAATGACCAATGGTTTTGCTTTTTGGTATATTACCTTTCTACCTAAAGCTCGAACTGTAATCTCTGCCCCGATACCTGCTGGATCTCCGATAGTAATGCCAATAACTGGTTTTCTTTTTTTTATCTGTGTTTTATCCAAAATTAAAAATACTCCTTTGTATTTTTGCTGTTATTCTAAAAACTCTTAAACTTCTTTATTAAATTATATAAGGTGTCTTTCTCACCAAATCCACCTGCTTTAGTGATAATATTCAAAGAATTGTCATCATGTCTTGCACTGGTTAGAGGGATGCCAGGTAATAATTCCCCTAATATTACCAGTTTTAATATTCCTAATTCCCTACAGGCACTAATAGCAATATCCCCTCCGGTAAGAATCAAATTTCTTATGTTGGCACCTTTGACAATATTAGAGGTAAGCATACCTAGAAATACTTTAATATTATTTTCTAAATCTTTGTAGCTTAATTTATATTTTTTCATTAACTCATTATCAATAGCTTTTTGTTCATTATTGGGTGCATCCGTATAAATGATTAAATCATGATTCTTCTTAAGAATCTCCAGACTTTCTTCTGTATACTGGTGAAGTTTTTTGTCCTTCTGGGTATAGATTTTCCTTATGTCTATTCTTAGTTCGGCAAAATCTAAATTATTCTTAAGATGCCTTATCTGGTCAACCATAATAGGATTCCTGGAACCGCCAACAATTAGCATAGGACTTTTATTATTCCGAACATTGATTGTTGGTTCTATTTTCTTCTTATAACTTTCTGCCAGACAATTAGCCAGGCCTGCTGAGCCTGCAAATAAAACTTTGCTACCAAAACTCATTCCACTGGTTACAATATCCTTAAGGTGTTTCTCATTACTGGAATCAGCAACAATAATTTTTTTTCCTTCATTAGTTAACATAGTTATTAAATTTGTAATATTTGTTTCCCCTTTTTGTATTTCACTTATATCAATTCTTCCTATTGGTAGCTTTGTTTGTTTTTCTAGAATAGATGGAATATATGACTCAGCTATATTATAGTTATTACCAGCAATATAATGGGTAACCCCAAGAGGTTTATCCTGAACGATAAGATTCCCGCCAACTGTAACTCTCTGATGAGGAGGAAAACTTGGGCTTAATAGACAAAACTGTTTTTTAAAAATCTTTAAATTTTCTTCAATTTCAGCCCCTGTATTCCCTCTTAAGGTTGAATCAATCTTTTTATAGATAACATCGTTTTCGCTAACCCCAAATTTTATTTCTTTTAGCATTTCTGCTAATTTATCTCTGGCAACATTTTCTTCAACTTCGCGAGTTTCAGTATCAATTACCAGCACATCGTAAACATTTTTACATTCCATATTTCTTAACTTATCATCTAATATCAAAACA
>CAYOLB010000253.1:0-1691 GCA_964404675.1 uncultured Atribacterota bacterium
CATTTTATCTGGACTTGTTAGTTTGCTTAAATAATCTTCTGTATATTCCTTGTCACTTGGTGAGAAAACATTAAATGACTTGGCATTTAGATTAGCATAACCATTTCCTGTTGAATTATAAAAGGTTATGTTTTCTCCTGTTGAAGATTGAATTGCATCTGTAATTAGTTTGGTTGTCTTTGTATTTCCATTAACATCTAATTTTTCTGATGGGGCTATATCTCCTATGCCTACATTTCCATTAAAATAGTAATTACTCACACCATCAAAACTTGCTGTATCATCAGCATCTATCCCTGAACCAATACGAAGGGCTTTTTTTGAACCCCCGCTTTTAAATCCATATATTACTAATTCTGGGTGTTCCCCTTCATCTACACTCTCAAAAAAATTAACATCATAGTCCCCCCCATATTCTAATCCTGTCCCCCCGACACTTTCAAAATATAATTTTTTATTTGATTTTAAAAAAGCATTTCCAAAAGCGTTAATATAAAACTCTGCTTCTGAACCACTTTGGTCATCATAACCACTTATCATTAAACCTGAATAATCTGCTGATTGGGCAATATGTAATTTCTCACTTGGAGTTGTCGTTCCTATCCCCACTCTTGAATTAGTTGTATCAACATTTAAAACATTTGTTGTGCCATCTGCTTTATTTATCTGAACTGCTGTTGTGCTATCAGAAGCAGGGTAGATTACTCCTGTTTCCACTTTTCCAACATTATTAATATCATTCCCATCCATATCAATATTCCCTGCCATTGTGCAACCTGTTAATTTGCAATAAACCAAATCAAATAATCCTTGCAAATAATTTTTTAATGTTGCTGTATCTCTTCCTTCCAAGTGTTCTGTATTATTTACATTAATAGAATAATTCGCACCCTCAATAACATATTCAGGTGAGGGTCTTAATATAGGTATGTTTTCATTGTCGTAACCGAATGATGCTGATGCTAAGGGGATTAAAAATAAAGACAAAACTAAAATAAATGCTAAGATTATTGGTTTTCTCATAGTTTCCATAATCTATAATGGTTTATATATGTTTTATTTCATTCGTGCTATGATTATTGCAAATCCAACAAGGTTCATAAACAAAACTAAACCCATTGCTAACAATGCACCATGTTCAGAAATCCAATTCTTTATAGAATATGTATTCTTACATTCTCTTTCAAAACTATTTTTCCAAGAACGACTTTCAGAAGTATCTATTCTTGCTAAGATTAATGCACCCTCTTCATCTGTTTCACTATCTTTAACTTCAAGATAACCCTCGTCTAATACAGGACGATAATCATCCATACCTACTTGAATAACTGTCAATATATTTCCAGTAGATAAGTACCTCTTAATATCAAATGGTTTCATTGGTGAAGGTTTTTTTCCTTTCCTTATAATATAACATACTCCCTTTTGAGAATCATAAAATCCTTTTGCCCATTCTTTATTCAATGTTCCAATAACAGAACCATCTTGTGCTTGTCTTATATTTCTTGGTATTTTAACTTCTACTTTTAAATTCCACTTCTTTCTTTTATGCAAGAACCACCATAAACCAAAACCACAAGAACCCAAAACAAGAGTTCCAATAACAATCATTGCTATATTTGTAGTAATACTTTGTCCAGAAAAGTTCATTCCAATACTACCCATAATATCTCCTAATCCCATTAGATTGT
>CAYOLB010000254.1:0-4654 GCA_964404675.1 uncultured Atribacterota bacterium
ATGATCAAAGCGGGGAGAAGGTTCCGGGGAATGATTTTCTTTAGAGGCAACTAATCGATTACTCATAGCTATACCCTCGTTAATATTACTTATTACTTACTACTTACTGTAGAGCTATAAAATGCCAATGTCAAATTTATTTTTAAATAAATGAATACAGTCTCATATTTTTCCCCGGGGATAAAATGAATGTAATTGCATTAATAGATAAAAATTTTATCAAATACGGGGATATTTTGAGGAATGTTATTTTTCTTTTGAATTAGCGTTTTTATTATTTAGATATTGTTGAACTAACTTATCTACAGAAAATTCCATTTCCTTTTCTAATTGATCTTTTTTCTTATTATAATACCAATCAAATATCAAAGGATTATTCTTTCTATTCAAAAATATTTTATCTTGTATCTTTCTTGCTCTTGAGTTAATATCTATTTTATTATTTAAAAAAATATTTTCCCACACAGATTCTATTGTCGTTCTTAAAGCATCTAAACTATTCTTTGAAGTATTATTATTTTCTATTGTTTTGAATAATAGAAGAAAAGCAGGGAGCAAAGGAAAAACAATTAAAAGGAAAAAATTTTGAAGTGTAAAACCCTTTAAAAACCCGATGAACAAAAGAAATAATGAAGTAATTAGCAAAACAACCAAAATAGCATCTGAAAATGAAACGCGAATTGAATAGTCATAGACACAATTTGATCTTTGGCAGATAATTTTGGCAGAATCTGATTTCATCTTGCCTATACTATTTGAATACCAATTTCTTAGATTATTAAAGTTTTTATGATTTTCTATGTATTTTTCTGAATATTTAAACAATTCTTCATTAGCAGGTTTGGCGCCTACCAATGTATGATTCCATTCAATATTTAAAACTGTAGTATCAAATAGCTCTTGTATTTTTGCTGCAATTTCTTTCTTTTTTCTTAATAAAGGTGATAATAATACAAGATCAAAAATAGCTATTAAAGAACCATATGCAGCTATTATCCAAGAAATATCTTTATAAAGATTAAAAAGAGAAAGGATAATAATAAATAAGGTAGAGAGCATGATTTGCCAGAAAAATAAACATTTTGCAGATGAATATAAATATCTTTGAGCAGCCAGGCATCTTAACATATTTTCTGTATTTTGCTTCTGAATTATATTTTTACCGATATTATTATCCGTATCTTGGGAATTCATCACCAAATATATCTCTCCATTTATTAATGGATTTTTCTTGATCTCTGTCATTTGTTTCGAAATGTATTGCTTCTTTGGATTTATAAAAAGTATCAGATGCTTTTTGGGAAACTTTATATTTTTCTTCGGTCGAGAGATTATTCAGGTTATTTTGGATTTTTTTTGGATCTGGAATATCTTCATATATTGAATTTATTAAAAACTTCCAAAAATCTCTGAGATTAAAATCAATATAATCTGATAGCTCAGTTTTATTAAAAACAAACTTTAAGACAATAATTTCAAATAAATATGAGAGTATAGTAGGCATAAGGGATCTTCTATTCCAGTATTTTAAAGTTCTTATTGTTTGTAATACTTTACCATCACATTTTTGATTAGCTAGTGAAATAATGCCTTGATCAATGCGAGGGTCTGTAGCCTTCCATGCCCCTTCCCCGTCTGGTATTAAATAGAAATCGTTTATTGTAAAAAAAGCGGGTACTATATCAAAATTCCATTCATAAGAAGATAACTGAAGTGTAGCTGCTTCATGGTTTCTATGAATATCCGCAGACTTATAAGAGTCAATCTCATTTAAAGAACCAATTACCCTATTAATAACTTTTCGTGAATTTAGGTAGGCAATATTATCGAAAGAGAGATCTTTTAAGGTTTGACCAGCATTATTAGTATGAATGAAATATATGTTTGAGAAATTATTTGATTTGGAATAAGTAGCTCCGGCAGCATGTAATGTTATCATTAAGTCTATATCGTCTAGTGGTTGTATTTTCGTGTTTCTCGCAAAAGAACCAAACTTGATATGCTTCTCATTGTACAGCCTTGGAAAATCATCAATTTTTGAAGGAAGATTTTTTAGTTGATTTATTAACCAATCCCGACTCTTTCTTGCTTTATCAGTTCTTTCCGAACTAATATTTACAATGCTGCGATTAAATTCGTCAAAAGCACTGTTAACTGTCGAAACCATTTTATTTTCTCTTATAAAATACTTTCTTCGTTATTTTTTACACTTTACCTATCAAAATCATTATTTACTTATTTACAAAATTACCTCTTCAATATGTCTTTGTCAATGTATAGCATATATGGATATAAAAGCACTTTTCTATACAATTCCCTAATAAAGTGTAAAAGAGGGATTGTACCCGTATGATTCAGTTTTTTTCTATCACTATCAAGTTGTTTGTGTGTTATTTTCAATTATAGGTCCCGTTCTATTTCCCTTAGTCCGCCGTTACAGTTAAAGTTGCAATGCTACTTCCGGCAACATTTGTTGCAGTAAGCGTGTAAGTTGTAGTGGTTGTTGGATTTATGGCAGTTGTTCCGGTCAAAGCAACACTACCTATACCATGATCAATGGTAACACTGGTAGCATTTGCAACACTCCAGCTTAAAATAGAATCCTCTGCTGTAGTATTAAAGTAATTAATTGTTGGAATAGTAGGTTCAGAACTGGCATCTTTAACAACAATATCTACTGAAGCATTGTCTGTTCCTCCTTTCCCATCACTTACTTCACATCCTATAGTGTATGTTCCAGCAGGTGATGGAGCCTTCCAGGTTATATTTGGCCATATAGGAGATGTATTCCCTTCAAAAGATCCTCCAGTTTTAGTCCATGTATAACTTAGAGTGTCTCCATCTTCATCATGGGCATTACAGGTTATTGTTGTATCTTCATATATATATATACTAGAAGGATCTGCGCTAAGGTCAAGAATTACAGGGGCATGAAGACTTTCTTGAAAACCCAACGATGTCATTTTCAATACTACATTACTAACTTTTAAGGCACTAACGGTACCATTGACTATATCGCCAGTTGCAAATGAAAGAAGCCCTATTGAGCTTGTTATATAATCATCAGCTTTTGTTTCGGTAAATTCAGAAGCAATCGTTGAAACAATAGGTGTGCCACATGCAAGCAAAACAGATGGAGAAAGTAAACCTGCGCTTAATCCCGTACCAACAATAGAAGATACACATACTACGCCACTAATTGCTCTTCCACCCCATTTTATTGCAGTTGCAGTATCTTGTATGGTCCAACTCCGGCTATTTTTTGAACTAAAAATATTATATAGATTCTTCAATTCCAGCAAGTCAGTTTTATCTATATTTTCTGTAGTGCGCTCTTGAATAATCTCATTGTTCGAATTATATATAGTAATATCAACTGTGGATTCTGTGTAATTTTCAAAAATTATTTTATTCCCGTTAGAATCATATACGTACTTAGGAAGTCCATCTTCCCTTGGTTCTAGAACAAACAATTCTCCTTGCTCTAAAACATAAATAACTCCTGTGATATTTATAGGATTACCTTCATTATCTTTTTCTCCAAGTAAAGCTATAGCATCCTCGTTTTTTTTACCTAGCACAAATGTGATATTGTTTTGTGGATTATTGTTTTGAACCAAAACAACATCTTCACCGAGAGAAGTTTCAGAATCTTGGTCAGGCGATGGAATTGTGGGAATTCCACTATCACAGCCAGTAAAAAACAAACAACTTATAATTAAAAATAATACAGCAATTAATATTTTCTCCCTCAATTTAGTCTACCTCCTAATATCTATAATACCTAACAAATAATTATCTTAGGCCCATAACTTTGCGCCCTGCCCTTTCGGGCAGTTTTGCCTTTATTAATTATTAAAACTATCTTCCTTAATATGTGTAATTTTTAATAAATTAACAATTTAGCTGCTTAAATTTCACATTTTATTACATAGTCTTTACATTTTTACTTTCTCTTTAATATCTCTTACATCTTCATATATAGATCCTAGTGCAAATAAAACAACACCATTAACTATCATCGACACGCCTACTCCTATTCCAAGTATTGTGATAGTAAAAATAACGCCTAATATTAATACTATAACTCCTACCACCTTTAGAAAGGTTCCCATTGTTAATTTCTCCTTTCTTGTTAAAAAATTGAAAATATATCTTTAACTTTCATATTTCTTAGAAAAATCAAGAGATTTTCCAGCTATTTCCAATTTTATTTAATTCAAGATATCCATATTCACTGTTATTTTCAGTCACTCCACAAGCACTAATAGACAGACTAGCATCACAAATAACATAAGCATAATTACCGGAAATAGAAATATTGGCTACATTTACATATGTATTTATTTTTACATATCCACAGATCGTTTCTAAATAATTAACATCATTTTCAAATTCACATATAGCTTCATACGCATCAGAACCATATACACAACAACTTTTTGCTTTACTCCAATTTTGATATTCTAAAGCTGAAAAAAATTGTTTAATAGTATTTTCTATTTTTGCTTCATCTGAACCAGTGTAATTCGGTGGTGCCGTACAGCCAGTCACAAAAAATGCAATTAGCAAAACAAAAATAACCAACAAATTTCTCTTTTTTGTCATAAAATAATCTCCTAACTTAACTATTTGTTTGAAAAAAATCATCTTA
>CAYOLB010000255.1:0-3085 GCA_964404675.1 uncultured Atribacterota bacterium
CCAAAAATCTTGACAAATTACTATCAATAGATGTTACTTCTTATGTATCCTTTTTAGTTGTTCGTAAAAATTTTCCCTTGTTCCAGCCAAAAGAATAACAATAATTTTATCTTCTAACTCTGAAATCAAATATGCAAGCTCATAGTTCACACCATTATAACGTATTACATAGCCATAAACAGTTGCAAGACCACCGCTTTTTTGTGTACCTGTATAAGGGTCTTTACTGATTTTATGCAATGCTTCATAAAAAGCGTTTTTTAATTTTTTATCACGTAGTTTTTTAAAATATTTTTGTGCAGCTGTGGAAAACCGGATTTCATACATAAATCAGTCCTTACCAAAAATATCTTGCATTGATGCACTTTTTTTCTTTCCGGTGGCAATCTCTTTACCCTCTCTCAATAATGCTCCGATTGCAACTTGCATATTTTGTCTTTCCTCTGCAAACTTTGCAACAAGCTCATCCCCACTATATCCTTGCGATACAAGATCTTTTAATATTTCTATCGAAAATTCTCCACCGTCTTGTGATAAGGGACGAATAACAAGTGCATTTTTTTCAATAAAACACTCCACTTCTTTACCCAGCCCCAATTTTTCGTAAAATTTTAGAGGTATAGTAATCTGTCGTTTTCCCGTGATGCTAATAATTTTCCTATCCATGGCGCCAGTGCCTAATGCGGCTTTTGTCATTTTAATAACCTCTTTCTATTTTATGTAATCTTAACTGTAGTAATATATCCGTGTAAATAGTATATCAAGGAAAATAGGTATTAACAATAGTACTGGCTCACCTTAGTTAGTTTTTACAAACATTGTCTTTCTTTCCCTTTAGAATATTTCCCAGGCACTCTTCGATGACATACCCTTCATTACCAGAAAATATTCTGGTAATACTGAATAGAGTTTCAACTTTGAATAGTTTTTCTTTAATCTTTTTTTAGAATTGCGCGACAGCAGTTACAATTATTAGATTATTTTATTCATTTTTATTTGGAAAAATAAAAAATCTGGTAAAGAAAAAGACCCCAAAACTTTTAGCGATAAATACAAAAATATCAATTTTAAAATAATAGACAGAACAAATTATCAGGAGTTTTTAAGGATTTAATAAATTCTCCCTATTTTACAAAATCAATAGATATCCTGCTATTTTCCATAAATCTCATTTGCAAACAGGACTATTTTATCAGTATAAGTAGCTCCAGGGGCCCATCTGCCGTTTAAGTATCCGAGGCTGGTATCTCCAGTATAGTATTTATGGACGTTTTCAAAATGTCTGGGATCATACTCAAGGCTGCAGTATTTATTGACATGGTCCGGAAAATAATACCATGCAAGGTGTGCATACTGGGCGATTATTCCCAGCTCCTCCGTGGCAAAACTGTTGCCTGGAACTCCCCCTCCGGTGGCTCCGATTCCTGCAAAATTATTCTGGTCTGGTTTTACGTCACCCGTATACTCAAGAAATCCTGTCTCATGGCACATCTGGGCCCATGCAATATCCGCCCTTATGTTAAACATCCTTCCGTATTGTATATAAATAGGGGCAAGCCTTCTTGCCCTTTCCAATTTAGCAGGATTTCTTTTTTCAAAAAGGCCCACTAATTTTTCTACACTAACATCAATATAGCCGACCATGCTTGTCATGCTTTTTATTGCAGGAGGGTTTGTGTCACAACCCCATACAAGGGTTAGGGTATCCTGAGCTGTGCCTTCTGAATTTGATGCTGTAGCAGTAAGTAGATATGAGCCACTGTCTCTTTTAATATTGACCTGCGTTTTTTCAGAACCGAGCCACCCCAGGCTGTCATCTTTGCTAAAACTTATTTTCGGGTAGGGTTTTCCGGTAACAATTGCGCCTACCCTGTAATAACATATATCATCAGCTTTTGAATACAGCGGGCCCTCGTATATCTCAAGCTTAATTGAGGGTGCAATATTGCTGGTATTTTCTTTAACCTGTTCTTTTGGGATTTCTTCATCTGCTGCTGGCTCATCCTCTGTAGTTTCTGTTTCTGTATTATTTTCTGATTCTATATTTTCCCTGCTGTTTGTTTTATTTTCGACTTCCTTTTTTTCAGTTTCTTCTGATTGTTCAACATCCAGGGCATCTTCTTCTACTTTTTCTGCTTCTTCTGCTTTCTCTCCTTCAGGATCAATTTCAACATCAGAAGTCTCTTCAATTTTTTCTGCAGCTGCATCTGAAACTGTAATAATGGCTGAAGGGTTTATAAATCCGTAAATAAGCTGGAAATTTAGAACAACAGTAACAATTATTACTGAAAAGATGACAGCGCCCGATATAATAGAGATGAGAATTATGTTCTTCTTTTTTAACTTTATCTTTTCTTTATTGCCTGATTTTTTGGCATGTTTTATTTGATACTTCATAGAATGGAACTGTAATATTTTTAGAAGCAATACAAACCCGTCAGTGTACCCAATGCCAGGCAATATAGCGAGTTTAGGATTATATTATCAATAAAATTTTTAAAATGCTAAGTAATCCTCTATGGCAAGATAGCTATTATATATTTCTACGTTAAATATTTTTAAAGAGCATGCATTTGACTTAATTACACACTACAAATAGACAGCCGGGTACGATATCTAGAGATAATATTACTACATCTTGCAGTGGCTCCCGTTCAGCAAATACCCGGATATTTATTTATTTAAGCATACTTTCGCCATTTGCCTGCTATTTCCCGTATATCTGATTGGCAAATAGTATTATCTTATCCGTATATGTAGCCCCCGGAGCCCAGGTTCCATTCAGAAAGCCAAGGGTTAAATCCCCGGTATATTTATAATGGCTATTTCCAAAATGCCTCGGGTCATATGTCAGGCTGCAGTACATGTTTACATGATCGGGATAATAATACCATGCAAGGTGAGCGTAGTGGGCAATTATTCCCAGCTCTTCTGTTGCAAAGCTGTTTCCCGGAACTCCTCCGCCGGTTGCACCCATTCCGCAGAAATTTTTCTGGTGAGCCGACACATCTCCGGTATATTCCAAAAATCCCGTCTCATGGCACATCATTGCCCATGCGATATCTGCCCTTAAATCAAACAACTC
>CAYOLB010000256.1:0-7357 GCA_964404675.1 uncultured Atribacterota bacterium
GATGTAATTTGTCTTTACCAAGTGATATAATTTATCATCTGCAAAGAGATGATATGTTGATAACATGTCCAAATTGTAATAGAATATTAGTGTGGAAAGATAGATGAGCAGAGCTCATTTATCATCTTTTAAATAAGTATCGAGTCGTGAGTATTGAGTTCAAGAGAAGAAAAACCAGAAAAACATAAAATTATTTTCTTATTTTGTTCTTAACTAAATACTAACTACCAACGACTAACGACTAAATAAGTATCGAGTCCAAATATATTAATAAGTAAGATATATATGTAATCTAACAGGTATTTTGTATAGTTAATAATTTAAGATAAATTACTATAAGGTAATTTCGTCAGGGGAATAGTTTCCCCTGAAATTTCTTAAAATTTTTTTCTAATTTCTGGTAATATAGTAATATAGTAGATAAGCTAGGCTTATCTACTACTGACAAGTAAATCAGGTAATCGCAGGCTGGTGTTACAGTCTGAGGAAAGTCCGAGCTCCATAGGGCAGAGTGCTGGGTAACACCCAGCGGGGGTGACCCCGGGAAAGTGCTACAGAAAAGAAACAGCCTTCAAGGCAATGGTGAAAAGGCAGGGTAAGAGCCTACCAGTTATTGGGTGACCAATAAGCTTAGTAAACCCCACTTGGAGCAAGATCAAGAAGGAAATAATTAGTGGCCCGCTATAGGTTTCCGGGTAGATCGCTTGAGATGTAAGGTAACTTATGTCCTAGATAGATGATTACCACATTATGTTTTTTAAAGAAACATAATGACAGAACTCGGCTTATCATTTGCTTGTCAAAAAAAGAGGCATACCATTATCAAATGGATGTCTCTTTTTTTATTTTGAATCGGAAGAAATAGCTTAATTACTAGTTATTATTCCTCTAAATTTTTAATTACATTTTAAGAAAAATTACCTATCCTGACAATACAAGCATGAGAATTTCTATTTCAACTATTTTCCCCCAACACTTTTAAAAATTTTTTTAAAAATTTTTTTAAAAAAGAGGATTTTTTTACTTGAATGTAGTATACTATTACATAAGTGGAGGAAAGTGGAGGAAAGTGGAAAAATGATGTTTCTGGGGCAATATGAGCATTCACTAGATAAAAAAGGAAGAATAATCATGCCTTCTAATTTTCGGGAAGACCTGGGTGATACATTTGTCATAACCTTTGGATTGGATAAATGCCTTTTTGTCTATCCAATGGAAGAATGGAAAAAGTTAGCCAATAGCCTTCAGGATCTTCCTCTAGGTAAAAAGGATGCCCGAGCATTTAAAAGAACATTAGCCTCCAGAGCACTGATAAGCCATTTTGACCAGCAGGGCAGGGTAGTAATTTCCAAAAATTTGAGAGATTATGCAGAAATTACCAAAAATGTCATGATTATTGGGGTTTTTGAGCGTATTGAAATATGGGATCTGGAAAAATGGAATGGTTATGCAGCAGACACAGAAGATTCCTATGAGGACATTGCTGAACGTATCTATGAACAAGAAGGAAAAGATTAGTAATGCATTTTCACACTCCGGTAATGTGTTCTCAGGTACTAAATTATCTGGTTACTAAAAAGAATGGCATTTATCTTGATTGTACATTAGGGGGAGGTGGTCATTCAACAGAGATAATAAAAAAGATTTATCCTGAGGGTTTGCTTATTGGATTGGACCAGGACATAGAAGCCCTGGAATTTGCGCGGGAAAGATTAAGAGATTATCTGGATAGAATTGTATTAATCAAAGGTAATTTTGGAGACTTAAAACCATTGTTAAAGGAATTAGGATACAAACAAATTACCGGGATATTGTTTGATTTAGGTTTATCTTCTCATCAGCTGGAAAGCAAAAGCAGAGGTTTCAGTTTTCAGGAAGACAATCCTTTGGATATGAGAATGGATGTAAGTAAAGAAACTGATGCCTGTTTTGTGGTAAATAATTATTCAGAAAAGGATTTATGGGAATTATTCAGTAAATATGGAGAAGAACGATTTTCCCGGTCAATTGCCAGAGTGATTGTTAGAGAGAGAAAAAATGGAGAAATTAAAACAACCAGTCAACTGGCAAAACTAGTAACAGATGTCTATGCCAGGCATAAAAAAGATAGGTGGCGTATACATCCAGCTACAAGGGTATTTCAGGCATTGAGAATTGAAGTAAACGATGAATTGAATATACTAAAGCGGGCATTAGAAGAAGCAATTAGTATATTAGAGCAACAGGGAAGAATTTGTATTATTTCTTATCATTCTCTGGAAGATAGAATAGCAAAACATACTTTTAAGAATTTTGCGGAAAAGGGACATGTTATCTTAAACGGGTATGGGGTAAAGATATTGTCCAAAAAACCTATTTATCCTTCCGAGGATGAGGTCAAAATAAACCGTAGAGCCCGAAGTGCAAAAATGAGAGTCGCTGAAAAAGTTTTTTCAGAGGGAGCGTCTAAAAGATGAAAGACATTATTCTAATTGGAGAAAATAATCAATTTCAAGAAAAAAACCATAAATTATCACTATCTCTTTTTCTATTTATTGTTATCCTGTTTACTCTACTAGTTATTTTTTATATTAGTACTAATATTATGTTGATGAAATTAGGATACCAGTCAATTGAACTGGAGCAAAGAAGAGAAGAGCTGTTAGCAGAAAATGATCAGTTGGAATATTCGGTTGAATGTTTGTCTTCTTTGACCAGAATTGAAAAAATAGCATCAGAAGAATTAGGTATGAAACGGCCAGAAAAAATAAAGTTTATTGCCATGCTTCCTTCCAGTATAAATACTAGTTTAATAGTTGCCGAACAACCATCTAAAGAAGAAGATGAAAGTACCTACCTGCAGGCAGGAAATTTCCCGAGAGAATTTGCTAATTTACCCATTTTTAAAAATCAGTAGAATTATTACATTTTCTAACAGGCAGGATGAATTATTTTGTTTCAATTGACTGAAAAGAAAAGAAGAATCCAATTTTTAATTATCGCATTTATTATTATCTTTTTAACATTAATTTATCGGTTATTTCAAATCCAGGTTGTGGAGGGCAGTAAGCTATCTGAACTTGCCAGGAGGGAACATGTTCTTTCTTATACTCTGGATGGCAAAAGAGGAATCATATTCGACCGAAATCTGAAGAAATTAGCAGTGAATGTAGACTCGAAGTCTTTATTTGCTATGCCTTATAAAGTAGAAAGTGACGATGAAGTTGCCAGATTATTATCTAAAAAACTTGATGTTGGATATTCTCAGATAATAGAACAACTACAAAAGGAAAAATACTTTGTCTGGATAAAAAGGAAGCTATCCCAGGATAATTTTAAGGAAATTCAAGAAATGGGATTAGAAGGTTTCGATTTTGTAACTGAGAGCACCAGGTATTATCCCAAGGGGGATCTTGCTGCAAACTTGCTCGGTTTTGTAGGAGTTGATAATCAAGGCCTGGAAGGGCTGGAAATGTATTATGATGACGAACTTAAAGGGTCACCAGGGTTAGTTATTATGGAAAGAGATGCCTCTGGAAGTAAAATACCATTAAGTACAGAACAGATGTTGCCATCCAGAGACGGGAATTCCTTAGTATTGACTATAGATGAAGTTATTCAGTACATTACTGAAGAGGCTTTGGAAAAGGCCTATCATCAATACCATCCAAAATCTGCAGTTGCTATAGTGATAAGCCCTAAAACAGGTGAGATTTTAAGCATGGCTGCAAAGCCCACTTATGACCTTAATAAATTTCAACATTCGTCGAAAGATTCTTGGAAAAACCGAGCTATTACCGATAATTATGAGCCAGGTTCAACATTTAAAATATTCACTATTGCTACTGCCCTGGAGAATAATTATGCCAGTTTAAATGACCATTTTTATTGCAAAGGATGGATAAATTATCATGGTACTGTTATCAGGGATATCGACCCGCATGGTCACCAAGATTTGACGGACATTGTAAAAAATTCTTGTAATGTTGGGGTAATTGAAGTTGGTACTCGAATAGATGAGAACGTTTTTGCTGAATCAATACGAAATTTTGGTTTTGGTGAAGAGACAGGTATAAATTTGCCAGGTGAAAGCCCTGGTTTATTCAGGCCGGTAAATCAATGGTCTAAAATATCTATTGCATCTTTATCTATTGGCCAGGAAATATCAGTGACTCCTCTTCAACTGGTAATGGCTACAGCAGCAATTGCCAATAACGGCATTTTGATGCAACCACTAATCGTTAAAGACATTGTTGATTCAGAGTATAATGTAATCAGGAGTTACCAGCCTGAGCAGGTACGGCAGGTGATTTCCTCAAATACGGCAAATACAATGATGAATATTTTACAGGAAGTTGTTGACGACGGCACTGGCAGCAGGGCAAAATTAAAGGATTATACTGCTGCCGGAAAAACAGGTACTTCCCAAAAATTTGATTTTTCTTTAGGGAGATATTCTAATGAAAAATTTACTTCCTGGTTTGTGGGTTTTGCTCCCAGTCATGATGCAGAACTAGCTATTTTGGTTATGCTGGATGAACCCAAAGGAAGTTATTATGGTGGAACGGTAGCAGCCCCTGTTTTTCAAGAAATTGCCTCGAAAGTACTTCCTTATCTCTCTATCTCTCCAGAATAAAAATAATTTTACATTTTGAGAGATATTAAGTAAGATATTCCTTGTATGTTTTTTAAAATAAAATTAATATTAATGGCGCAAGAGGGAAATCAAGTGAAATTGTCAGAATTAATTAAAGATTTAAGTATAGATAAGGTTTATGGTAGCACTGATATAGAAATTAAAGGAATATCTCAAAACTCGAAGACAGTTAAAGATGGTTATCTATTTGTATGTATTGAAGGTTTTGTTGTAGATGGACATGTTTATATATCTGAGGCAATAAAAAATGGAGCCAGGGCGATTCTATTACAAAAAGATATTAACATAGATAAAAATATCAGTGCGGTAAGGGTTAAAGATACACGAAAAGCACTAGCTTTTTTGGCAAATCGTTATTATGATTATCCTTCAGAAAAATTAAGATTAATAGGAATTACCGGTACCAATGGCAAAACAACTGTTGCTTATATGCTGAAGGCTATTTTTGAGGAAGCCAATAAAAAAGTTGGTTTATTAACAACTGTTGAAAATATTATTGACAATAAATCCGAAGAATCAAAAATGACTACTATGGAATCGTTAGATTTACAAAACGCATTTTGTAAAATGCTTTCCGTCGGAGTGGATTATTGTATTATGGAAGTGTCATCACACTCATTAAGCCTGTCAAGGGTAGAGGGTTGTGATTTTGATGTGGCAATTTTTACCAATATTAGCGATGAACATTTTGAGATTCATAATAATTTCCAAAATTACCTTGAAAGCAAAAAGAAACTATTTCAATCATTAAAATCCCCAAGTATTGCTATTAATAAAAAAAAGGGGATTGTCAACATTGATGAAATGTATGCTGATGAATTTCTTAATTGCTTTGAAGGAGAGAAGATTACCTATGGAATTGAAAAAGAAGCTATCTTTCAAGCTCGTAATATTCATATAGGTATTAAAGAAACAACTTTTACTGCTGCGACCCCTGTGGGGGAAATAGAAATACTGCTGAGAATGAGTGGGGAATATAATATATATAATGCTCTAGCAGCAATGTCTGCTGCAGTAAGCCAGGGAATATCTCTGGAAATTATTGCTAGGGCTTTTCGAAAATTTCCAGGAGCTCCAGGCAGGTATAAAATAATAGATTATGGACAACCCTATACTGTTATTATTGATTTTGCTCACAATTTTCATGGATTAGAACATATTTTAAAAACACTTGAATTATTTCCCAGGAATAAAATCATTACTATCTTTGGCCATGGAGGAGAAAGGGATAGTCGGGTAAGAAAAAAAATGGGAAAGGTAGTTGGAACTCATAGTGATTACAGTATTATTACTGCTGATAATCCTCGAAGTGAAAGCTTGGAGAAAATAGCAAAAGAAATTGAAGAAGGATTAAAAGAGGTTAAAAATAGCAACTACCGAGTCATTTTGGATAGATTTCAGGCCATAAAGCATGCCCTTAATATTGCTGAGAAAAATGATATAGTTCTAATTGCCGGGAAAGGTCCTGAGACAAAACAGGTTTACCAGGATCGAATAATTTACCATAATGATGAGGAAGTCGTCTCAAAGATACTAACAGGGGAAGGTGATAGATAGGTGTTTCGATTAAGGGATTTAGTAGGAGTAATACCCGGAGCAATACTTTTAGGTTATCTTGATGTTAAATGGGAAAATATTTCTATTGACAGCAGAACAATAAAGAAAGGTGAAGTCTTTTTTGCACTTAAAGGGGAAAAATATGATGGGCATAATTATATTGATGAGGCTATTGCAAAAGGAGCATGTGCTATTGTTCTTGAAAAGAGTTTTTATCAAATTCATAAATCCGTTCATGACCTGCATGAAAAAAATATTAGTCCGCTTTTATTGGTTGATAACACCTTATCAGCATTACAATTATGGGCACATCATTGCCATTCACTATATAAACCATTAACTATCTGTATTACCGGAAGCAATGGCAAGACAACTACTAAAGAGATGATTGTCCATTTATTAGATCCTAAATATAATGTTTTAAAATCCAGTGGTAATTACAATAATGAAATAGGTGTACCATTAACCCTGCTTAAACTGGACCAACACCACGATGTATTGGTGCTGGAAATGGCTGCTCGTAAATTGGGAGAGATAAAAGATTTAACAGGCATTGTAAAGCCAGACTTTGCCATAGTTACCAATGTTTGCGAAGCACATATTGGATTGTTTAAAAGCAGGGAGAATATTGCACATGAAAAATCAGAAATCGTGCTGGCATTGAAAGACAAAGGTACAGCAATTCTTAATCGAGATGATGAATATTTTGAATATTTAAAGGGCTGCATGTCAGATCAGAATTATTTATTAAGTTATGGTTTCCATCCGGAAGCCCAATTAAGGGCTGAAAATTTATGGCAAGATGAAGAAAAAGGAATTCATTTTGATATTTTATTTGAAGAAAAAAAATACCATATTTTTATACCTTTATTAGGAAGATTTAATGTCTATAATTTTTTGGCCGCTTTTGCAACAGGGATAAAGATGCATATTCCAATTGAGGAAATGATTTATCAAATATCAACTTTTTGTTCACCAAAAATGCGAATGGAATATTCATCTCTGGAACGGGGTAGCGCTTTGATACAGGATTGTTACAACTCAAATCCAACAGCAGTTTCAGAGACTTTGAAAAGCGTTGCAAATATTTCCAGAGAACGTTTCAAGGTTGCAGTGTTAGGGGATATGTTGGAGCTTGGAGAACTAGCAAGGAATTATCATCTA
>CAYOLB010000257.1:0-5049 GCA_964404675.1 uncultured Atribacterota bacterium
AATAGGAGGTTATTCAATTGGGATTTTACCCATTTTAGTTGGAGCAACAATGTATATTCAACAAAAATTAACTACACCAGCTGTGCCCAATGCTTCAAACAATAGCAGCTCCTCAAACCCGGCTGCCGGCACGCAAAAGATGATGACTACTATTATGCCACTTATGATTGGTTTTATTAGTTTTACTCTACCATCGGGCTTGGGTTTGTACTGGGTTACCTCTACAGTTTTTGGTATAGGTCAGCAATTATTAATTAATAAAAAGAAAGAAGAAATCCAGAAAGTACCAAATACCATAGAACAAGAAGAAACTAAAAAAGAAGAAAAGATGCCGAAGATAAAAGAAGGGAAGAATAAACCCAAGCCAAAGCCTGAAAATACAGAAGAAGGGGTTTCCTGGATACCGGGATATGAAAACCCTTCCTCTCAAAAAAATTGGAATAGGAAAAAACAAAAGACAAACTAATAAAAAAGAAATTAAAATATAAACCTAAATTATAAAGAGAGTGTTTATTATTGGCAGATTATAAGAAAAGAGAACTAAACCTAAACGAAAAAGAAAAGAAGGCAATTCAGGTACTTTCTAGGGTTGTTAATACTATAGCAGAAGGTGCCGAAGTTAAACAAGCTTTCTCTGATCAGAATTATACCTTGCTCGAGATTAGTAAAGTAGATCCTGGAATTATTATTGGGAAACATGGACACACTTTGGATGCTATCCAGTATCTAGTAAATATGATTACGAGCAAAAAAGAAGAAAATGATGATGAATATCAACAAAGACTTTTTATAGTAGACATAGATGGATATAGAAAAAGAAGAGAAGAGTCTCTCAAAAAATATGCAAAAGAAAAAGCAGAACTAGCCAAAAGAAAAGGCGATACCGTGGCTTTGTATTTTATGAATAGCGTTGAAAGAAGACTTGTACATCTTTCATTACAAGAAGATTCAGAAGTAACTACTTATAGTGAAGGTAAAGAACCATTCCGTAGAGTAATTATATCGCCAATCACAATCTCCAAAAGGAATTATGAACAAAAAGATGATGAATGACTTTAATAGTATTTAATTTGTAATACAAAGTTATTTTTCAAATATCAGATCACCAAATTTTAATAATTGGAGATTGCTTTTAAAATGAATAAAGATAATTTTACCAACAAAAACCTCACAGAGAAAGATACAATTGCTGCGATTTCAACACCATTAGGTACGGGTGGTATTGGAATCGTACGCTTAAGTGGGCCTTTGTCTATCCCTATTGCCAGTAAGATATTTAGACACAAAGGTAAAACTAGAAAAACCCCAGATGAATTTTGTTCACATCATGTCTACTATGGGACTATTATACAACCAGATAAAAAAACATCTGTAGACGAAGTCTTGTTGATTGTTATGCGGAAACCCAGGACTTATACTAAACAAGACGTTGTGGAGATTAATTGTCATGGTGGGTTGCTAGTTGTAAAAAAAGTTTTAGAGATCGTAACAAGCCTTGGAGCTAGAATCGCTGAACCAGGGGAATTTACAAAAATAGCTTTTTTAAACGGAAGAATAGACTTAAGCCAGGCAGAAGCAGTTATAGATATAATTGAATCAAGTAACGAAAAAAACCTAAAATCTTCTTTATATCAATTATCAGGAGGTTTAAGGGAAAAGATATCTAATTTAAAAAACCGTATTATTGAATTAAATACAAGAATTGAAGCCCCTATGGATTTTCCAGATCAGGGTATTGTTGAAATGGATAGAAACAAAATCAGAGAATCTTTAGAAGATAGTTTGTTAGAAGTTAATACCTTATTGGAAACAGTAAAATATGGTCAAATTATTAAAGAGGGAATATGTTGCGTAATTTTAGGTAAAACCAATGTAGGAAAATCAAGCCTTTTTAATTTATTGTTAAAAAAGAATAGATCAATTGTTACTTCTTTGCCGGGAACAACCAGAGATATCATTGAAGAATCTATTAATATAGAAGGCTTTACCTTTAATTTGATAGATACCGCAGGAATGAAAAATCCGGAAAATATTATTGAGGAGATTAGCTTGGATAAGGTGAATGAGTTTATGGAAAACGCACAAATATTCTTGTTAATGTTTGATATCAGCAAACCCCTGGATGAACAGGATACTGCACTAATTGAGAAAATTATAAAAATCAAAACATGCGGTAATCGCAATATAAAAATTATAGTTATTGAAAATAAAACTGATTTGCCACAAAGGATGGAAATAGAAACATTACATAACAAATTAGGGATAAAAGAAGCAATAAGAATGTCTATCAAAAAGAAGACAGGTATTAATCTCCTGGAGAATAAAATGCTCGATATTGCTTTATCAGATGTGGTTATACCAGAAAGTGGGTTAATCGTTAATAACAAGAGACATCAGGAATATTTGCTTAAGGCTCAGGAAAGGCTCACAGATGTGATTTCCGGAATAGATACAGGTGTTCAAGATGATTTGTTAGCAATGGATTTGAGATATACAGCAAATCAATTAGCAAGAATAACGGGAGAATCCTGTGATTTGGAGATGCTTAACGATGTATTTTCCAAATTTTGTATTGGGAAATAGATAATTTTATAATTAATCAATAGGAGCCCTAGGTACTAATAAAAATAAAAAATATAGATATATGTTCCACGTGGAACATATATCTATATTTAATCACTTGTAAATGTTCAAATTCAAATTTATAGTATTCTTATTTAACGATGAAAAAGTATAAGAAAATCTACATGACAAGTTTTCCTCTAAACTATAAAATTGGGAGTTGTATTAAATCGCCCATTGTGCAGGTCCGATATTTACTGTTTGGAGAATAAAGCCAAATCAGTTTGAAATTGAAAATGTTATGAAATAAAAAATTACATCTGGATAGATTAAATAATTTTTAATATAAGGAAATAAGTATTCGAAACCATAATATAAAGTTATATTTTTATAAAAAAGATTGGGGAAAATAGCTTACTAAAATTGAAACACAACTATTTTTTAAGTTGTGGATAACTTGTGAATAAGTAGATAAAAATTGAATTAAATTTTATTAAATCGACAAACAGAAAAAATAGTCAGATTTATAAATGGATACAAAAAGAGGAAACCCTTTATATATAAGACTTATAGAAATTTATATTATTATAAAAAGATAATTCAAATATCATAAGAATATTTTTAAGGATTTTAAATTAATGAATAAAAAAAATAATTGTGGAAAACCTGTGGAAAATACTTTTTCTGTCATGAATGAAAACAGTTTACGCAAGAAGCTTTTAATTAATTCATTGTCTTGGGGTATAAACTTATCAAATAAAAATATTGATTATTTTATTGGATATTTAAAGCTAATACAACAATGTCAAAATAAGATTAACATTACTTCAATCAAAAACCCCATTGATATTATCTATAAACATTTTCTTGACTCAATCTCATGTATAAGATTCATTAATTCTGATATTACAGATTTTCCAGGGAAGAAAAAAATAATAGATGTTGGAAGTGGGGCAGGTTTCCCGGGAATACCAATTAAGATTATTGTTCCGAGAATAGCTATAACTTTATTAGAAGCCAGAAAAAATAAAAAGAATTTTATAGAAAAGGTGTTAAAAGAGCTGGAATTAAGAAATGCTTGGGTGGTTCAAGATAGAGCAGAAAACATAGGTAGAATGATTGAGCATAGAGAAAAATATCATATCGTATTATCTAGGGCTGTAGCCCCTCTTGGAATACTATGCGAATATTGTCTTCCTCTTTGTAAAAAAGGAGGAGTAATGGTTGCATTTAAGGGTAGCTCTTATTTGGAAGAGCTTAAATCAAGTTTAGAAGTTATAGAAAAGCTGGGTGGTTCACTGGAAAGTATAAATTTGTTGAAGAATCCTCACTCAGAGCACACCCGTTGTATATTAATTATTAGAAAAATTGCAACAATACCCGGAAAATATCCAAGAAGAAGTGGTATACCTCAGAAAAGACCTTTGTGTTTTTAACCAAATTTTGATAATATAAAATTAATTCCTGAGGATATTTCGGATAAACCTTATATATTTTATATATTGAGTTTAAAAGTTTAATTAAATTGATAAAAGAAAGAAAGCTTTTAAATATGGAAGAAAATAATTTAAGATTTTACGAGGTACAAATTCTCTCTATCTTTATATGTTCCACGTGGAACATATAAGCTACAAAATAAAAAAAGGAATATCAATCATGAGTAAAATTATGTCTATAAGTAATCAAAAAGGTGGAGTTGGTAAAACTACTACAGCTATTAATTTAAGTGCTTTTTTGGCAATAGAAAAAAAGAAAGTTCTTTTGATTGATATTGATCCACAGGGAAATGCTAGTAGCGGAATAGGAATAGAACGTTCTAATATTGAAAAAAATATTTACGATTGTCTTATAAACCAAATTCCTATTCAGGATGTAATGGTACAAAGCCAGATAGAAAACTTAGATGTATTACCTTCTACTTTACAATTAGCAGGAGCAGAAGTTGAATTAGTTAATTATATATCTCGTGAAAATCGATTAAAACAGTTAATCCGTCCAATTAAAGAAAAATATGATTATATTATTATTGATACTCCTCCTTCGTTGGGCTTGTTAACCTTAAATGCCCTTAATGCAGCTGATTCAGTTATTATACCTGTACAATGTGAGTATTATGCCCTAGAAGGAATTGGACAGCTTCTAAATACAATTACTCTTGTAAAAGAAAATTTAAATCCTAATTTGTCAATCGAGGGAATTTTATTGACGATGTATGACCAGAGAAATAATTTATCTAAAGAGGTGGTTGACGAAATTGGAAAACACTTCCAGGGAAGCATTTTCCAATCAATTATTCCTCGAAATGTGCGATTAAGCGAGGCACCTAGTTATGGACAGCCAATTGTTATCTATGAAGCAAAATCAAAAGGTGCTCAGGCTTATCAGAAACTAGCTCAGGAGGTGATTTCGCATGACTAAGAAAGGACTGGGTAAAGGGCTGGAGTCACTTATACCCATATCTAATATTAAAGATCGTTCTTATGTTAC
>CAYOLB010000258.1:0-4416 GCA_964404675.1 uncultured Atribacterota bacterium
ATTAAAAATCTCTGTTTTTTCTTTTTTTATTTCTTTTCTAATATTATTTTCTTTTTCTATCTTTTGTTGTATTGTTTCGATATTTTTTTGATTTTCTTCCATATATTTTTCACATTTTGTGGCAATGACGGTTACTCTAATCTCGTCTTTCATATTCTCCGAAATAATGGCACCAAAGACAATATTGGCTTCACTACCTGCAGCCTTAGAAACAAGGTCAACTATTTCATTGATTTCATAAAGACTCATATCCAGACCACCGGTGACATTGACTAACAGTGAGGTGGAGCCTTTTATAGAAACCTCTAACAAAGGACTGGAAATTGCCGCCTCAGCAGCAGTTGTTCCCTTGTTATTACCTCTTCCGACACCAATTCCAACCAGGGCAAATCCGGCGTCTTTAATAACTGCCCTAACATCAGCCAAGTCAAGATTAATCAATCCCGGTATGGTGATTAAATCGGCAATTGCCTGTACAGACTGTCTCAATACTCTGTCAGTTATCTCAAAAGCTTCTTTTACTGAAGTATCTTTACTTATCATACTTAACAATCGGTCATTAGAAATGGTAATTAGGGCATCAACTTGTTTTTTTAATTCTTCTATGCCCTGTTCAGCCTGAACTATGCGTTTTCTCCCTTCAAAAGTAAAAGGACGTGTCACAACTCCAATAGTTAATGCGCCTTCTCTCTTGGCTATTTCAGCAACTACCGGTGCAGCCCCGCTACCAGTTCCTCCACCCATTCCTGCAGTAATAAAGACAATATCTGCATCCTCAAGAACTTTAGAAATCATATTCCGATCTTCTTCAGCAGCCTTTTTACCAATTTCGGGATCACCACCAGCACCTAATCCTCTTGTAGTCAATTTCCCAATTTGTACCTTTTGACTGGCTTGGGATAACGAGAGAGCCTGTAAATCAGTATTCAATGCAATTAGTTTTAAACCATTGATACGATGGGTGGCCATTTCTTCAATTGCATTATTTCCACTTCCACCAATGCCAATAACCTTAATATTAACAAATTCTTCTATCTTTTGTTCTTCTTCTGGTGTATCTTCTTTAATATTATCGTCACTTTCAATCAGATTACCATTCCCATTAATAATATCTGACTCTTCCTGTTCTTTTTGTATACCCTGGGAAGTATCCCTGATTAATTCCTGTTTATAATCCATAATTTTAGTAAAGCCGCGAGCTAATTTTTTCTTTTTCAAAGGAAATCACCTCTTTGGCAAGTTCTGAATAATCTTCTGACCCATGTGACTTGGGGTCATAATAAATAATTGGTATACCCTGGCTAGTTGATTCTACCAAGGTTATATTCTTTCTAATTATTGTCCTAAACACTCTTTCTTTAAAGAAATCTCTGGTTTCTTCAATTACTTCTTTAGCAATATTGCTTCTCGTGTCCGCAATGGTAACCAAAACATATATTTCTAGAGGGTGATGTAAATTTTGATGAACAATTTTAATGGTTTCCATAAATTCTTCAATGCCACGTAGAGCAAAATAATGCGGCTGAATTGGAATTATTACCTCATTAGAAGCTTTTAGTGCATTAATTGTAAGTATCCCCAATGAGGGAGGACAATCAATGATTACATAGTCAAAATCAATTTTACTATTCTGAATTCCAATATTAAGAAAATCTTCCCTTCCAATCTGATCAATTAATTTATACTCAGCACTAGCAAAATCAATATTGGTTGGAGCTACATATAGATTACCTTTTCCCAAATCTTTTAATTGAATGATAACATCATCTAATTCTAATTTGTTAGGAGAGCGAGTTGGTTCTAATACATTAAGCATTGTCTTATCAATTTCATTAGGTTCGATTCCAAGGCCAATTGTAGTATGTGCCTGGGGGTCCATATCAACCAGAAGTACCTTCTTGTCATATTCGCTTAAACAAGTTCCCAAATTAATTGATGTGGTAGTTTTGGCTACACCACCTTTTTGATTGGCTATTGAAAAAATCCGCAAGCCTCTCCTCCTTAAACTTAAATATAAACAAAGAATGAAATAAAATGCTATTTAATTAAAATTAAAAATTACATTACCATATAAAAATAAACAAATCAAGATATTAAAAGTTTTATAATTAATATCTATTTGTCTATTTTTTATCGTCATAATTATACAATATGATTATAACATGTTATTTAATGCTATGCTACAGAATAAATCAATAATTTTACCTTAATAAATAATAATTATTTTTTTAGTCTCCCACAAAGAAAGCAAGGAACCAATATTGGATATTTAAATATAGAAATTCAAATTTCTATTCAGTTAAGGTTCCAGTTATTCTCTATGCTTTAGATTATATTCTACTCTTTTTTCATAATATTGACAAATTCATTTTTTTCAAAATTTTATTCCCAAAATATTTATATTTTTTTTCTGAATTCAATAAATTAATTTTTTTAATCTTCTGATGTTAATAATTATTTAGTGATTTTCAATTTAAAAATTAGGTTATTTTACTGCTATTATTTCATGCTATATTGACTTTTCCCAATTAAATATATATACTTGCTATTATTAGTTAGTACTAATATCATTGAGGTAAACTAAGTAAATTATTGATGTATCTAAAAATTTAGGAGGTTTATTATGCCATTGGCCACCCTGAATGAAATGCTGGCTCAAAGTGCACAAAAGTTTCAAGATAGACCTGCTTTTAAAGTAAAAAAGCATGGCCGATTCGTTTCAATTAATTATAAGGAGCTTTATCAAAATGTTCAAGAGTTGGGTACAAGTTTACTGGAATTAGGCTTCAAAAAAGGCGACCATATTGGACTAATATCTGAAAACCGTTTAGAATGGATTCTCAGCGATCTTGCCCTAATCGGCATAGGTGCCATAGATGTCCCGGCAAGCGGTAATAGCTATGCCAAAGATATTGCCTTCAAATTACATCATTCTGATTCTATTGCCAGTATCATAGAAGGAGAAAAAGTACTTAAGGAATTTTTCAAAATACAATCTCAGATTCCTAATATCAAAAAATTGATCATTATTGACCCGGTTACTGTCTTTTGCGAAGAGGAAGAGGCCCCTGAGTGGGGACATGCTGTTCCATTTAAAACAGGCGAAAACATTAACAACGTCTTTTATAAAAAAATATGTGCAACTATCAATAATAATTCGGGCCTTCTCCTATTATCAAAAAAAGCAAGCATCTTTCTGGAAAATTACCTTAAAGATAATGGACAGAAATTAGCCAACAAATTAGGTTTAAAGAATATCTCAGAGCTACAGGATAAACTCTGGGAAAAAACAGATATTCTAAAACAGGGACAGATTGAAAATTTTCCCCTTATCTATTCTTTTAAAAATATTCACAATCAGGGAAAACAACTAATTAAAAATGGCGACCAGCGTTTTTTTAACATATCCAAAAAAGCCAAAGCGGATGATTTGGTAACCATAATCTACACATCTGGTACCACCTCAGATCCCAAAGGTGTTATGTTGACACATAGAAATATTATGCACAATGTCAATAATTTGCCCAAGGCAGTAGGTGACCTTCATGAAAGGGATAGATTCCTTTCTGTTTTACCCTCATGGCATATTTATGAAAGAACCGTAGAATATTGTTCAATTAGTTTTGGTGCCTCTACCGCCTATAGTAAACCCTTCAAACAAGTATTACTACCAGATCTACTTCTGGAAAAACCTACTGTGATGTGTACAGTTCCCCGCATCTGGAATAGTTTATATAAAGGAATTCTAAATAAGATAAAAACTAGTGGAGCTATTCAGCAATGGCTTTTCTTTCAAGGACTAAATGTTGCAAAAAAATACAAACATGCCAAACGTATACTGGAGAATACCCTACCCCTTTTTGATCGCGATAGTTTCAACCAACAGGAATTAGCAGAAGCAAAAAAGACAGTAAGCCAGCTATCCTGGCAATACCATCTTTTCGATAAATTATTATTTAAAAAGATTCGAGAAATGCTCGGAGGAAAGGTTAAATTCGCAATAAGCGGTGGAGGAGCCCTACAGGAAGATATTGACATTTTTTTGGATGCAGTTGATGTATGTGTTTTAGAAGGATACGGACTTACCGAAACCTCACCTGTTATCACAGGCAGAAGTCAAAATAAGCCAGTTATTTTTACAGTTGGTAAACCCATACCTAAAACAACTGTCAGTATCATCGACAAAGAAAACCTTACCGAAGAAGTACCCCATGGCCAATCGGGTGTTGTCATGGTTAAAGGTGACCTGGTTATGAAAGGTTATTACAAAAACGAAAAAAAGACTGCCGAAGTACTTAAAGACAGATGGTTTAATACAGGAGACTTGGGCAAAAAGACCTTTAATGGTAAATACCTTAAGATTATTGGAAGAATAAAAGATACTATCGTACTAAGAGGTGGAGAAAATGTAGAACC
>CAYOLB010000259.1:0-2184 GCA_964404675.1 uncultured Atribacterota bacterium
ACAAGAGGTAGGAAATATATGATGATTTTTATCAGTTGACCGAAAAACTTTATTTATTTTGTGTATTGTATTTTTATTTGTATTAAATCGCAATACGCATAACGCACGACTATTTTGACCGGCAGACTAAAGCAATTGGTAAACCGGAAAACTGGTAAACTGGTAAATTATTATATCTAGCAGACTGTCAAACTGGTAGACTATATTTTTGTATTTTGACTAAATACTCGATACTGAATACTGTTTTAAACTGATAACCGAAAACTGTATTTCTATCTTGCAATTTGTATTTAACTGTATTTAAGTCGCAATACGCACGACTCAATACTGTTGTATTTAATTGGTAAATTAAAAAAAACGTTATACGGTATAAGCTATACGCTATACGATTTTTTAAAAAGGAGTGAGCATAAAAATGAGTAAACCCGAGCAAATGAACAATTGCCTGGAAAATTGGAAAAGAACCCATACTTGTGGAGAATTAAATAAAACAAATATTAAAGAAAATGTAGTATTAATGGGTTGGGTTAATACTCGTAGAGACCATGGTGGACTTATTTTTGTTGATTTGAGAGACCGTGAGGGCAAAACTCAAGTTGTATTTGATCCCAAAATATCCCAGGATGTCCATCTTAGAGCACATAAAATCAGGAATGAATATGTTATTGCAGTCAAGGGAGAAGTTACCCATAGAGGAGATGATGCCATTAATCCTAACCTGAAGACTGGCGAAATTGAAGTTCGGGTTACAGAAATGAAAATATTGAGTCAGTCAGAGCCAATTCCCTTTAGTGTAAGTGAATATTCAGAAATAGGAGATGATCTCAGATTAAAATATCGTTACCTTGACCTTAGAAAGCCTGATATGAAAAGAAATATTATTATTCGTCACCAAGTTGGACAGATAATTCGCTCTTTTTTAAATGATAGGGGATTTCTAGATATCGAAACACCATTTTTAACCAAAAGTACCCCTGAAGGTGCCCGGGATTATGTTGTTCCAAGTCGGGTTAACCCGGGGAAATTTTATGCTCTTCCTCAATCACCCCAGTTATTTAAACAATTGCTGATGATAAGTGGATTTGATAAATACTATCAGATTGTGCGTTGTTTTAGGGATGAAGACCTTCGTGCAGATCGTGCTCCAGAGTTTACTCAACTAGATATAGAAATGTCATTTATTGACAGGGAAGAATTATTTAACACAATAGAAGACTTGATGATTTTATTATTCCAGAAAATATTGAACATCAAGATAGAAAAACCGTTTGCAAGATACAATTATGATGAGGTAATTTCTAAATATGGGATTGATAAACCTGATTTAAGATATGGACTTGAAATTCATGAATTAAGTAAAATCTTTAAAGAATCAGAATTTAAGGTGTTTTCCAATATTATTGCTGAAAAAGGGACAGTCAGTGCCTTAAAAACAGAAAAACCTCAAACCTTTTCCCGAAAAAATATTGATGATTTGTATTATTATGTTAAATCTCTTGGCTTGGCAGGGTTGTCTTATATTCGCTTTAAAGAAGATGGCAGTATTCAATCTTCAATTGGCAAATACTTATCTGAGAGTGAAATATCAAAAATTAAGCAAGAAATGGAGGCAACACTCGGTGACTTGATATTTATTGTTGCAGGACCACGGGCACAAGCCTTGCAAGCATTGGGATTGCTTAGAATCAAATTAGCCAGGGAACTGGATTTAATTGACCATAATCGGTATGAATTTTTATGGATTACAAATTTTCCCTTATTTGAATATTCTAATCTTGAAAAACGTTATACCTCGATGCATCATCCTTTTACTGCTCCAGTTGAAGAAGATATTCCTTTATTGGAAACTAATCCTTACCAGGCACGGTCAAAGGCATATGATTTGGTGTTGAATGGGAATGAAATTGGTGGCGGCAGTATTCGGATTCATCAAACTCAACTACAACAGAAAATTTTTGAACTTTTGGGAATAAAAAAAGAAGAAGCTGAACAAAAATTTGGTTTCTTACTGGAAGCCTTGCAATATGGTGCACCGCCTCATGGGGGAATTGCCTTTGGAATGGATAGGTTGGTAATGTTACTAACCGGTTCCAGTTCAATACGTGATGTAATAGCATTTCCAAAAACCCAGAAAGCAACTTGTCCTTTAACTGGTGCACCTGCAGAGGTGAGTCCAGAACAATT
>CAYOLB010000260.1:0-1688 GCA_964404675.1 uncultured Atribacterota bacterium
GGAGGACCTGAATACGAAACAGTGGTTTCTCTGGGTTCAATTTGTGGTATTGATGATTTGAAATATGTAGCTAAAGCCAATGAGTTATGTAATAAATGGGGAATTGATACCATATCGACTGGAATGACTATAGCCTTTGCCATGCAATGTTATGAAGAAGGGTTAATTAATACAGAGGATACAGGGGGTATAGAACTGAATTTTGGAAACAAAGATGCAGTTTTGATAATGATTGAGAAGATTGCCCATAAAGAAGGGTTTGGCAAAATATTAGCTCAGGGTTCTCGTCTTGCTTCCCGCAAAATTGGCAAAGGTTCAGAGAAATTTTTACGAGAAGTCAAGGGGCAGGAAGTAGCTATGCATGATCCTAGAGTTAAAGCGAGTTTAGCTCTACAGTTTGCCTTTGCTGATTATGGTTCGGACCACATGAAAGCACCACATGACACATTATTTACCGATGAAAATTCTCCTGGGTTAAAAGAAATGAGTGGGTTGGGTATCTTAAAACCATTAGAAACAACAGATTTGAGTTATCGAAAAGTAGCTCTATTTAAAATTTTAGATATATACTGGACTCTTTTTGATATTTTAGGAGTTTGTTATTTCGGTTATGTACCCAGAAGTGTCGGAACGATGGATGAACTACTAGCAATTATTAGAGCTACCACTGGTTGGAAGACGACCTGGTATGAATTGATGAAATTAGGGGAGAGAACCATTAATATGGCAAGAATGTATAATATTAGAGAAGGTTTTACTGCAGATGACGACACAGTACCAGAAATTTTCTTTAATAATTTTACCGAAGGGCCTTTTAAAGGTAAGGGAGCCTTGAGTAGAAAGGATTTTGAGGAAGCTAAGAAATTGCGCTATGAATTAATGGGATGGAATAGCAAGGGTATACCAACAAGAGGAAAGTTGATTGAATTAGACCTAGATTGGTTGATTTAAGAAATAAAGATATAGTATAATTAAAAAATATAATAAAATAGGAGAATGAAATTGAAAGCCTTAAGAAAATTTAAAAAAGGAAGAGGGAATGTAGGGCTGGAAGATATCCCCGAGCCAAATCCGGGACCTAATGAAGTAAAGATTAAGATTCATTATGCTGGAATTTGTGGAACAGATCTTCATATTCAGCAGGATGAATATCATTATAGTCCTCCCGTAACTTTGGGGCATGAATTTAGCGGTGTTATTGTAGAAGCAGGAGAAGATGTAAAAAATTTTAAATTAGGTGATAGAGTAGTTGCAGAAACGAATGCGGAAGTGTGTGGAGATTGTGAGTTTTGTCGTGCAGGCAGGTTTTGTTTATGTCCTCAACGTAAACAGTTTGGGGCAGAAAAAGATGGAGCTTTTGCTGATTTTGCAATCATCAGGCAACAAACGCTACATAAAATTCCAGAAAATGTAGATATGGAAACTGCTGCTTTGTCAGAACCTCTATCCTGTATAGTTCATGCTTTATTTGAACGTTCAAGAATATTACCTGAAGATATTGTAGTGGTAATAGGTCCAGGAGCAATTGGGTTGATGGCTGTGCAGGTTGCTAAATTGATGGGAGCAAAGGTAATTGTAGGAGGGACCTCAGCTGATAAAGAGCGCTTAAATATAGCGAAATTAATTGGTGGAGATTTTTGTGTAAATATTGAAAAAGACGATTTGCTAGGTATAGTCAATGAATTAAC
>CAYOLB010000261.1:0-2902 GCA_964404675.1 uncultured Atribacterota bacterium
TCAGCAGAAGAATTAAAATATTGCAATGCAGCCATTTCACTAAAGGAGCCAATCTCTCCCTGTAAAGCAACAATAGTATCTTTTTTATAGTGGTAATCATCCTTTTCTTCCATGATATTTTACCTCAATTATGACTAATTTTCTTTTTTATATTTTTAAAAATAAATTTTCATTTTAAGCAATACCAAAGAGCTAAGCCCTTTTTACATTTTTTCCTTAAAATAACTGGCTTTTATAAAATCTTCCTCCAGGCTATAAGGATTTGTGTCAACTTTTTTCTTGGCAATTGCTAACATCTCTTCTAATTGATCAATGAAACTGATAATACTTTTTTTATTCGTTAAAAAGATATCTCCCCACATAGAAAAGGGGCTACTGGCAATTCTGGTCAGTTCGTTAAATGCATTTCCTCCTATTTGAAAACATTTCTCATTATAATTTTCCTCTACCAGCTGTCCAAGCATATTGGTTATAATTACAGATATTAACTGTGGAACATGACTGACAAGGGCAATAATTTTATCATGTTCACTGGCAGTCAGCTTGATTTCAAAAGCGCCGAGCATTTGAAGAAGACAAGACATCTTCTGAAAAGATGCTTCACTTTGCTGACTTCTTGAGACAGTAATATATGGTTTTTCAGAAAATAAATCAGCTCTCGCATATTCTATGCCCCCCTTTTCCAATCCTGCCATAGGATGACCTCCTATAAAATCATATTGATTTGAAAACACTTCATTTACCTTTTTCATAATCTCAATCTTGGTACTTCCCGTGTCGGTTACCAGGCATTCTTTTGACAAAAAAGGCTTTATTCTGGGCAACAATTCTATAATATCCTTGACCGGTGTAGCAAGAATGACAATATCTGCATACCTAATAACACCTTCCTCTATCATTTCACTCCCTCTATCAATAGCACCACATTCAATCGCTTTTTCCAACACTTCTTTCCTGTCGATGCCAAATATCTGGCCTGGAAATTGGTTTTCTTTTAATGCCAGAGCAATAGACCCACCTATTAGTCCACAGCCAATGATGGTTATCCTGGTAAATCCGGTAAAGTCACTTTCCTCATTCACTCTAAACAGACCCCCTTTTTTAAAATCTTTCAATCTCTTCTTAGTTCTTATACTTTATCTTGGTTTAATAAAAAATACAGTCCTTCCAGTGCCAATAAATATCCTTGAGCCCCTAAACCAGTAATCTGCCCTTTACATACCTCTGCTGTAACTGATTGGCCGCGAAAATCTTCCCGGGAAAATATATTTGATAAATGCACTTCAACAACCGGGAATGAGCAGTCTTCCAGGGCATCCCTGATGGCATAGCTGTAATGAGTGAAGGCACCAGGATTGATAATCATGCCATTTGTTTCTTCTGAGGCTTGTTGAATAAAATCAATGATTTCACCTTCATGATTTGATTGCATAATATTCAGCTCGATATGCATTTTAATAGCCTTTTCTGCAAGCATTTTGTTGATCTCTGCAATAGTCATGATGCCATAATGTTTTTTGCTTCTATGTCCAAGGCGGTTTAAATTGGGTCCATGTATAACAGTTATTTTCATTAATTACTCCTCTCCTATATGCTGTAGAGAACCAAAGGCAACCTCTACATCCTCTTCTAAAATTGGTTGAACCAATTTAACTTTTCCAATTTTTTCAGGCAGAACAAAACGAATGTTGTCATTTCTGTTCTTTTTATCTAAAAGAATTGCCTTCCAACATTTCTCCGGATTGATCTTTGTTAGGTCTATATTTTCTAATATATGTAATTTCCTAAAGATAGCATCAATTTTCTGGCTTTCTTCCAGTGAACATAATTTTTTAGATGTCGCAATTCGTGTTTCCAGGACAGTGCCTATCGCAACTGCTTCTCCATGGGTAATCCAGTCATAATCTCCGGTTACTTCCAGGGCATGCCCTATACTATGCCCCAAATTCAAAAAATGTCTCTCGCTTACTTCCCATGGATCTTTTAAGATGATATCAACCTTCAATTGCACAGCCTGACTAACTAAAAATTCCAATGAATTCCTCTCTTTAGACAATAAATTCTGCATGTGATCATCAATCCAGGAAAAAAGTGAAGGAGAACTGATTATTGCAATTTTAATAGCTTCAGCAATTCCGTTTTTTAAATGTGATATGGGTAGACTGTCCAATACTTCAGTATCAGTAATACTTGCTATAGGTTGATAAAAACTTCCAATAATATTTTTTGCTTGTGGATGGTCAATAGCCGTTTTGCCACCGATACTGCTATCAATCTGAGCTAAAAGTGTGGTTGGAATATGGATCAAGGGAATGCCTCTCATAAAAGTAGAGGCTACAAATCCTCCCAAATCACCAACAACTCCACCTCCCAGGGCAATCAATACAGTAGAACGATCTGCTCTAAATTCCAATAATTGTTTATACACAATCTCTGCTATCGATAGTGATTTGCTCTTTTCACCATCGGGAATCTCTATTAGATAGGTTAAAACCCCCTTATTGGCAAGTAATTTAGCAACCTTATCTCCATAAAGTTCTCTAACCAATGGATTGGTAACAATTACGGCTTTCTTGCCAGATAATATGGGAATAAGACAGGAGTCAATATTTTTCAATATGCCTTTTCCAATAAACATATTACAGTTATATTTTTTTTCAAATTTTAGAGGTATGATTCTCATGATCTTCTCTCCTGCAAATCTGAATAATTTGGTCAACTACCTGATTGACATTAAGACATGAGGTGTCAATGCAATGCTTAAACCGGCTATATCCTTTTTTTCTTTTATCCATTAATTCTCTAATCTTTTCAAATTTATTATTCCCTGCTAATAATGGGCGTGAATTTTCTGCTTGCAGCCGGTTGAAAATAACTTGAGGGCTTGCATGAAGAAGAATGA
>CAYOLB010000262.1:0-2766 GCA_964404675.1 uncultured Atribacterota bacterium
GGTATACTCCCTGGCCCTCTATCATCGGGATAATCTCCAGCACCAGCATAGTAAGTAGAAACGGCAATATGTATACTGTGGAGATCTCCTATAACTTTAGCAGCCTCTGCTTTTTTTATTAATCTATAATACTGAGGAAAGGCTAAATTAACCAATATACCTATAATGGCTACAACAATCATTAACTCAATAAGGATAAATCCTCTTTCTGTGCTTTTCTTCATCGATTTTTATTCCTTTCTCTCATAATATCCATACTCTTTTTTGTTAATATGCTACCTGCTGGCTCTAAGGAATCATAATAAATAAAACATTCGTACCATTGAAGTGTAATCGAGTAATGATCATCTGTCTTTAATTTGTATTCAAGATAATCGTCATGGATATTTAAGGAATCTAGGGATGTGGGATAATATCCTTTTTCTTGATAATAATATTCTATTTGCCTCTGTATCTGGTATAAATAAATATGAAAATCTTGACAAATTTCTTCAATTTCTTCAGGTTGATTAATTTTGTTTATTTGAGCAAGATTATACCAAGAACTTAGGGCTAAGAATGCTATCAATAAAAATAGAATTATTTTACGATTAATAGACAATATAGAATCTTCCTTTTTTTAAAAAATGATTATATATTTATAGTTACCTAACATAGCATTGTTAGCATTATCATTGATTTCTTATTATATATTTCAGGAATCGTGATAAGGAACAATTGTAAATACCAGTCTTTTCCAACCAAAAAATCCTTCTTTTGGATCAAATATGCCAGGAACCAATCCGTTAACCGAAGACAAGAGCGCTTCATCTGGAGAATTAATAGATATTGTCACTATGGTACCATAATGTTTCGCCCAGCTTGGATGTTTTTCATAATTATCAAAGGAGTATTTCACTTGAAGTTCTGGAAGATCAAAAGAAAAACTATCTAAAAAGTATGATTCCATTCCACTAGGCGTTTCTCCCCACCAGGTATCTGGTGGCCATTCATTATGCTCTTCTTTATATACCAAGGCAGCATATTGAATTGTTTTTACATCATCCATAATCTTACTGGCTTTTGCCTTTCTTTGAACATTTGAATATTGGGTTAACATCATTAAAGCCAAAATACCAATAATAGAAACAACGACCAATAACTCAATTAAAGTAAAACCTTTGGTATTTTTCATCTTGATCCACCACGTGATCTGTTTTCGGTTAATTCTTTACTTTTATTATTATCTGAAAAATATACCAGGCTATTTTGATTACTATTAAGTCTTAATTCAAAATGATCTTCATCAATTAAATGATATGTCATATTTGTATTCTTGATTAGTTGGTTAATATCCTCGGCTGCTGGATAGTAGTGATGTTGTTGATAAAATGCCTCAATTTTTTGGCAATCTGCGAAAAATACTGCCTTTTCAGTTTCTTGATCACCTGTCGTTATTTTTAATGGTTTTTGATTTTTATCACTATTAATCATAAACACATATGCAATCATTACAGAAAACAATATTACAAGAAGAATAATAAGTACACTATTCTTATCTGCTGATTTTTGTTTTATCATATTTTTTACCTTTCTACTATGTTTGTTGCTTGTTTATCCCTTTTTTATTTTTATCGTTTATTTTTTTTCTTTGTTAATTAATTTATAAAATAAATAATTAAATTTCAAACAGATATCTGTATTATTATTCCCTATTCTCCAATAGCTTAGACAAAATTGGTGGTGTATTGGCTAGAGAAAGATAAAAAATTGCCTTTTTTGTCTAAGGCTGTCCTGTTTAGGGTATAATATAGATAGGAAGAGTTTTAAAAATTAAATAGTACTTAATTCAAATTGATAAAGGCAAACTGTCCGAAAGGGCAAGAAGCAAAATCATGGGCCTAAAGTGATATTCATTATGGCTACCAGATTACCGATTTATTTTTTCATGTCTGAACACAGGACGGGTTGAATTGTGATAATAGCAAGAATTAAATATAGAAAACTTTTACAGAAAGCAAAGAGATATTTCAAAAAACAACAATATTTAATAAATTGCATACATCGTAATAACAAAACAGCAATATTAGTTACACCTATCACTATCCAAAAAAAACCAATTCTAAAAATAAAAAATCTTCAGAAAAACATCATTTATAACACCTTTCTTACTAATCAAAATCAGATAAAAGCAAGCAATGCACCAGTAAATCAAAAACCCGTTTTTAATTGTGTTAATAAGAAATTTGAAGGGGGTGATTTACTGGTTCAGTAGTACTATATAAAAAATCAAACTAAGTAAAAAACATAAAGATAAGAAAGGGATGATGCTAATAGAAGAAATTACTTTTCAAAATATTATTATTTCATGACTATTTATTCCGCACGTGTATACAAATAAGATTATCTAATTAATATAGGAGACTTTTGAAAATGAAAAATAGTAAAATTATTTTAACAGTAACTATGTTTATGGTTATAGCATTTATTTTTGTTGGTTGTCTTATGCCCCAACCCACCAAAGGAATTATTGAAGGGAGAGTACTGTTACCCCCGGATGCCAGCGGACTATCCCGTGATGTTTCCGGCTGGGTACCGGTAGCAGGTGCCGAGGTAACAGTTGTGGATGCCAATGGAGATACCCATACCGTATACACTGACGAAGATGGCTATTACAGTTTTGAGAATCTAGCTGTAAATCCTAATACGGTTGTCACTGCTACAGTAGAGGTAAATGGTAACACAGTTGTTTTAAAAGCCGTCATTCCGGATGCAGTAGCTGAAGAT
>CAYOLB010000263.1:0-4030 GCA_964404675.1 uncultured Atribacterota bacterium
ATGGAAGAAGAGTTTACTTGTGGCATCCCTGGGAAAAGGGAATTGCACCCGTAGAACCTTATGTCTACAAAGATGTCTCCATCTATGACTATTTAATAGAACTAAAAGACCGTGGAGAAGATATTGAAGAATATCAGACAATTTGGTACTACTATTAATTTTTAATATCAACACTGATATTACCAAAAAATGTAATAAGAGGGGAGGTGAGATTAAAGAAACAATATTTTCTTTTCATATTTTTTAGAAAGAAAATTTTTAAGGAGGGAATAATGAAAAAAAATATAAGTATTTTTTTAACAATTTTGGTGATGGTATTGGCAATATCAGGGTATGGGTTTGCAAAAACCTTTATTACATTTGGTACAGGAAGTCCAGGAGGAACTTATTACCCCCTGGGAGGAGCTATGGCTGATTTATGGACAAGATTAATTGATGATATTGATGCAACTGCGGAATCTACAGCAGCTTCTGTTGAAAATTGCCGTTTAACTGGGAATAATGAAGTTCAGTTAGGAATGGCCATGGGTGATGTTGCTTTTAAAGCCTACCATGGACAAGTACAATTTGAGAATGACAAGCAACCGATTAAAGCCCTATTTTCAATGTATCCTGCTCCACAACATTTCATAAGTATTGACCCTGAGATTAAATCTGTAGCAGACTTGAAAGGTAAAAAAGTATCAGTAGATGCTCCCGGAAGTGGTTGTGAGACAATGGCAAGATTGATTATAGAAGCAGCAGGAATGACCTATGATGATATGAGGGTAAGTTATTATTCACAGCCGGAAGCGGCCCAAGCTATGAAAGACAGGAATATTGATGCACTATTCTGGAATTTTTCCTATCCAGGATCAGCAGTGCAGGAAGTAACTGCAGTAAGAGATGTATATTTTGTACCAATAGAACAGGAGATTATTGATAAATTAACTGCTGAATATGGATATTATATTGCAGGATCTATTCCAGCTGGAACATATAAAGGACAAGTTGAAGATGTTCCAACTATCCAAGTTGGAAATGATGTGGTAATTAATGAAAACATTAGTGAAGAGGTAGCATATTTATTAACCAAAACTCTTTTTGAAAATGCTGAAGAACTACACAATGTACACCCATCTGCCAAATTGTTATTACCGGAAAATGGTGTAAAGACTGCTATTCCTCTACACCCTGGAGCTGCAAAATATTTTGAAGAAGTAGGTTTAGAAGAATTTGTACGTAAATAGAGAAATAAAGAAAGCCAGAGAAATATTTATTTCTCTGGCTTTTTGCTTTTTTATTATAAATATATTTTTTTTAAACAGTACAGCAATAAGTACCTGTCAAGGCCAAAATCAATATTTTTTAGAAATAATTAATAGTGATAGTTCAGACAGGCTGTTGTCAGTGAAGGTAGAAGCTGAAGAATTTTTTTATCTCGAATATAATAATTCAAGAGATTTGAATCCTGTAATAGATAAATTCAGAATTGGAGTAGATGGTTATATTTATTTAGTTGAGGAAAGATATCCCTGGTATGGTGTCGGTCAGGAGTGTCATCCGTCAAGAGATATAATTTTCGACGATGGAATGGTAGTAGTAAAATTAAACAAAAAATTGGGAAAATTACAGCTTAGAGTTGCTTATACTGTAGAACAGTATTTAAAGATAAAAAATAAGATTTATTTACTTAGTTCTATTGCAAAAAGTGGAGAATCTATTGAATTGCACATTAATATAAAAGTGGCGGAGATAAGGAGGTAAACATCCATGAGCCAAGTATAATCAGTGTCAAGGCTTTTAAGAACTATTTCCGCTTTTACCCTGAAAAACTAAACGAAGATAAGTTAAGGAATAAAACCCAGGGAGAAACGATAGGGTTAGATTTGGGATTATGTCGGTTAATATTTTAAATTTTTTCCTATTCCTAAGAATAATGAAGAAAAATAGAGAAAAATATTTCAAGAAAGAAATAGGAGGTTAAAAAATAGTGACCAAAAAAGAAAAAGATAATGAAATAAAAAGAGCTAGTGAATCAAGCGATAATAATAGTAATGATAATTATGTAGAAGATTTTGAAGATATAGAATTCAAATCTAAGAGAAATCTAACAGGTTATTGGATGATTCCTATTTTTGTTGCATCGATTGGCTTATTTGTTTTTCACATGTACACTGGTTGGTTTGGTGCATATTTTAGTTTAATTCAAAGATCTATTCATTTTACCCTTATCCTGATAATGACTTTTTCTCTGTTTGCCAGGTCACCAAAAATCAGACGGGATAGAATACAGTGGTATGACTTTATCTTTATTTTCCTGTCAATTATACTTTGCTTTTATATCTTAATTAATATCCATGAATTGGTCTGGCGTGCAGGTAATCCAAATCAACTAGATGTAATATTAGGTGTAATACTTATTATTATTACCTTGGAAGCTACTCGTAGAGCAGTTGGACCACCTCTGATGTTTGTCGCTATTTTTTTTCTGCTTTATGCTTTGGTAATCGGTCCTTATATGCCAGGAAGATTTGCTCACGGTACTTTTTCTGTAAGTAGAGTTGCTTATTATTTATATTTAACTGATGCAGGAATATTTGGTACTCCTTTGGGTGTTTCTGCAAATTTTGTATATCTTTTTATCCTTTTTGGATCAATTCTAAACAAAACCGGCGCCGGTAAATTTTTTATAGATTTTGCAACAGCATTAACTGGATATACTAGGGGAGGACCAGCCAAGGCAGCGGTATTATCAAGTGGTATGATGGGTACAATATCAGGGAGTTCAACTGCTAATACGGTAACAACTGGAAGTTTTACAATACCGTTAATGAAAAATATTGGATATAGTTCTGTTTTTGCAGGGGCTGTTGAGCCTGTTGCTTCAACCGGAGGACAAATAATGCCACCTATTATGGGGGCTGCAGCCTTTATCATGGCTGAATTCTTAGGAGTCCCTTACATTGAAGTAGCAAAGGCGGCAATATTTCCCGCTGTGTTTTATTATTTAGCTCTTTTTATGGCTGTTGATTTTAGAGCTGCAAAAATAGGTCTTGTGGGATTAAAAAGAGAACAGCTCCCAAGTTTAGTGAAAACATTAAAAATTGGCTGGATATTGTTAGCCCCAATATTTGTTTTGATATATTTGTTGATTAATGGTTATTCTCCCCAAAAATCAGTTGTCTCCAGTATTGTTGTCCTGTTAATAATAAGCATGTTCAGTGAAAAAACAAGAATGACTCCAAAAAAATTACTGGAGGCATTGACTGATTCCGGAATGGCTGCAACTACTGTTGCAGTAGCCTGTGCAGCTGCAGGTATCATAGTTGGTATTACAACTATGTCAGGTTTAGGTCTAAAATTTACTGGAATTGTCTTTAACCTGTCAAGGGGTATATTGCCAATTGCCTTATTTCTGGCTTCAATTTCTTCTTTAGTATTAGGTATGGGTGTTCCGACAACTGCTAATTATGTAATTATGGCAACATTGATAGCGCCTGCATTAATTAGACTTATGGCAGAAAATTCGCACTTAATTCTTCCACATCTATTTGTATTTTATTATGGCATTCTAGCAGATATTACTCCTCCGGTAATGTTGGCTGTTTTTGCTGGAGCTGCAATTGCCAGGGCTCCAGCCTTAAAGGTTGGAGTGGAGTCTATGAAGTTAGCTCTTCCTGGATATATACTTCCTTTTATGTTTATTTATCATCCTATATTGATTTCTTGGAATTTTATGGATGATTTTAATATAGGCAGACTCATTTTTGCAATTGTGCTTGCCCTGTGCATGTCATTAGGTTTTGCGGGAGCAACCCAGGGGTACTTTTTTAGAAAAACTACTTATGCTGAAAGAGTATTGTTATTTATTGGTGCATTCTGTGTGATACCCTCTCAAGTTTTAACGAATATTATTGGCGTTTTTATTATTGGACTTGTCCTAATGATGCAGATATTGGTAAAGCCAAAAGAAATTATTGTGCAATAGTAATGAAGAATTATAAAAATATTGACAAAATATTTACATGTGGTATTCTATAAACGGAGT
>CAYOLB010000264.1:0-8555 GCA_964404675.1 uncultured Atribacterota bacterium
GATATGTAATTCACCAAAGATATAAAAAAGCTATTGATACGATATGTGTAAAATAGAAAATCGGTATGGCTGGCCTATTAGGTTTATAATAACCATACCGATTCAAAACAGATATTTTTACTATTCTGGGATAACAATTTGTTGATATGGGAAAATCAAATCAGGATTTTTGATTAATTCCTGATTTGCTTCGAATATTTTAGTCCAGGCAATTCCTTCATTATATCTGTTTTTTGCAATATTCCAGAGGCAATCGCCTTTTTTTACTTCATAATATTTGCTGCTTTTATCTTCTTCCAATCTTGCCAATTTATTGTATAATTCAGAAATTTCTGATTCCAGTCTAACAATTTTAGTTCGACATTGATTAAAATTATTCTGCATCAAATCCCTTTCATCTAACAAGACTGTTAAATCGTCCAATAATTTCTGTTTTTCCTGATAGCTTAAATCCTGTTGTTCTTGGAGTATTGCTCGTAATCGTTCAATCATTTCTTCATAATCTTCAATTTTCTTTGCATGTTTCTCAATTTCCGATGTCAATTCTGCTATTTGTTCTTCTCTATCTCTTATTCTAGCAATCCTTTCCTGCTGTAATTCAACTTGTTCTGAAATTTCTTCTTTAAATAAACTGCTATCAACCTTGACTAGCTCCATTTCTTCCTGATATTCCTTTAGTTGATTTCTTAAATAAGTAATAAGCTCTCTATTTTCTTTATTTTGATTTTCCCATTCTTTTTCTCTTTCAGAAAGGGTTTTTTCTAATGCTTCTACTTCTTCCTGTATTTGACGAACCTGTTCAGATTTGAATAATGCATCATTATCTTTCACAACCGCCAATTCTTTTTTGAGTTCCTCAACTTGATCCTGATAAATATTGAGTTGATCTGTCAATTTCTGATATTCTTCTTGGTCAATTTCAATATCATTATCCACTTTTTCACTTAATTCTTCTTTGTCGGCTTGTAATTGCTGGAGTGCTGTTATATAAGATTTTTCAGTTTCACGATAATCAACTATTTCATCTTTTAAATAATCAATCTCATCTGTAAGAAATTCAATTCTTTCCTGTAATTTTTCTTTTAACGAATCCTCTTCACTTAAACCCTGTTTCAAGGAAAGCATCTCGCTTCCTATTTCTTTTAAATTTAAATCATATCTTTGAATTTCTTCTTTTAAAGAAGCAATTTTTTCATTACTTTCTTCTGCCTTGGATTGCCATTGGGCTTGCTTTTCAGCTAAAAGGTTTTCTAGGCCTTCGATAGCTTCCTTACTTTCTTTCTCCCTAGCAATCAATTGGGATTCTTTTTCTGCAAGTATTGTCTCTAAATTATCTTTTTCTTTCTTTAATTGAACTAAATTCCTTTGAATTTCGTCCAATATCTTATTGTCTTTTTCAAGAGAACTCATATCTTCCTGAAGATTATTTACTTTTTTTTCATAATCTATTAACTGTGTTTGGAGTTGTTTGTATTCTTCCCTGATTTCTTCTAAAACAACATCTCTTTGTTCAATTTTTTCTTCTAGATTTTGTTTGCTAGATTGTAATTGGCTAATTAATTGTACTTGTTCCTCATCCTCCTGAGATATTGTTAATTCTTCTTGCAAAGAAATGATTCTATCTTGATATTGGGTTATTTCCCCTTCTAAATCTTTTCTAATTTCTATTTCAGTATCCAGATGTTGTTTTAATTCTGATATTTTCTCATTCACCAAATCTATATTTGATTCATATCTTTTAATTTCTTCATTCAAAGATACTATCATCTTCTTGCTTTCTTCTTCACTTGATTGCCATTGCGCTTCCTTTTCTACAAGAATCTGCCCTAGCCTGTCTTTTTCTTCTTTCAATTGAGCAATATCCTGATATTCAGTCTTGCTTTGTGCTATAGTTTCTTCGAGCTTGTTTCTTAAATCATCTATCTCTTGTTGATATTGAGTAATTTGCTCGGTAAATATCTTTTCTGATTGTTCTTCCAAATCTATTTCAGACAAAGACTGAATTTTTTCTTCGCTTTTTTTCATTTGCTGTTCTAACTCAGAAATTGAACTTTCTTGCTTTTCTATCAATTCCCTTGATTCTTCCAATAATTCATGCTTTTCTAATAAACTGTCCTGTATCTTATTCAGGCGATCATAATTCCAGAATGCAAAACCAGTTACAACCAGTAATAAAATAATCAATATAACTGCAATGTTCTTTGACATTGTTTCCTCCTAAGTTATTTTTGCCTTTGTTATTTTATACTATAACATTATAGATAAAAAAACAATTTGGAATATATTTTTTGTTTAATTTGATTTCATAAACAAAAAAATATCTAAATTTCATAGGCAAAGAAAGTTAAATGCATTGTGCTTCATGCAAAAATCCTGTTATTTTAATTGATTGCCTAAATTTTGAATCAAATATTTAAAATTGTTCTATTTATAAACATAAATCTCTAATTATATTTTATAATATTTATTAATAATTCTCAAAAGGTTTTTATTTATTTTTAGTTTCTTAACAAAAATAAAATATGCTGTTATAATGAAAGAAATATTATGCTAAGAAAATAAAAATATATTTATATAATTTTAATCATAAGAAATATGAATAATATCAGAAAATACCAAAGGAGCTATAATGCAAATAAAAGGAAATAATTATCCTGAAGTGCCTGTGAACCAGCTCAGGTGGCATTGTGATTTGGGGAAAGCTGATTTTACTACAACAGATGACCTTGATCCCTGCAATAGAATATTGGGTCAAGAAAGAGCTTTAAAAGCTCTGGAGCTGGGCCTTGAAATGGAATACCTTGGATACAATCTTTTTATTACTGGAAAATCTGGTACTGGTCGTAACACAACTATAAAGAAATTATTAAAGGACCGAAAAAGAGAAGATGTTATCTTTGATGATAAATGTTACGTCCACAATTTCAAAGATCCTGATATGCCCAGAGCAATAAGCCTTTCTGCGGGAAATGGAAATCAATTTAAAAAAGATATGGCAAACCTGGTGGATACCCTCAAAAAGCATATTCCTTCTCTATTGGAAAGCGATAAATACCAGAAAAGCAAAGACGCCATAACTGAAAGTTTTAAAAAAAAGCAACATGAATTAGTCAAAGAATTCGAAGATAAGGTTAAATCAGAAAATTTCACAGTTGTCCAGGTCCAGATTGGTCCCTATACTAAACCTGATATTTTACCTATCATCGATAAAAACCCAGTTAACCTGGATAAGCTGGAAAGTATGGTAGAAGAAGGTAAATTCTCCAAAGAGGAACTTGAAAAAATCAAGCAAAAACATCAGGAATTTACTCGTGAAATTAATCAGATTTCAAAAAAAATCAATAACCTGCAGAAAGATTTGAGTAAAAAACTAAGCGAATTAGAAAATAAGATAATTATACCTCTCGTGGAAGAAGAAACTGAAGAAATACAGAAAAAATACAATAATCAGGCGATCAATTCCTACCTGAAAGAAGTAAAAAACAATGTCCTGGAAAATATCAGTCGGTTCCAGGAAAAAGAAGAACAGTCTCCTGCTATTCCAGGATTAAAATTCCCTCAAGCAAAGGATACCTTTACCGAATTTTCGGTTAATGTATTGGTTGACAATTCTGATACGCAAAACTCCCCTGTTATTATTGAAACACATCCTTCTTATAAAAACCTATTTGGTATTATTGAACGAAGAATTGATCGGACTGGACATTGGGTAACTGATTTTACTAAAATTAAGGCTGGTTCATTATTAAAAGCTAATGGCGGATTTCTTGTTGTCAATGCCCTGGATTTACTTCTGGAACCAGGGGTATGGCCCTCACTTAAAAGAACATTATTAAATCAGAAGATCGAACCTGAGACCTATGACCCTTTCCCAATGTTTAGCACATCTGCACTGAAACCTGAACCAATAGAATGCAATGTTAAAGTTATTATGATTGGTGACCCCTTTATCTATCAGTTGCTCTATTTTAGAGATCAGGACTTTGAAAAAATATTCAAAGTAAAAGCAGATTTTGATACTGTCACTGAAAATAACTCTCAAAATATTTACCAATATGCCTGTTTTATAAAACAGCTCTGTGAGAGAGAAAAATTACAACCTTTTGATTCCAGTGGAATAGCGGGAGTAATTGAATACGCCGTAAGGCTGGCCAATAGAAAAAACAAGATTTCAACCCACTTTAACAGTCTTGTCGATCTGTTAAGAGAGGCAAATTACTGGGCAAAAAAAGAAAAGCAGAATACTATTCAGAAAAAACACGTCAACCAGGCAATTCAGGAAAAAATTGAAAGATTGAACCTTATCGAAAAAAAGATTCAAGAAATGATTGAACAAGGAACGTTGATGATTGATACAGAAGGTTCAGTTGTTGGACAAGTAAATGGACTTTCAGTCTATGATTTAGGAGAATATTCATTTGGCAGACCAACCCGTATTACGGCCCGTACCTCTATGGGTAGAGCTGGTATTATAAATATTGAAAGAGAGGCAGATTTGAGTGGAAAAACTCATAATAAGGGAATGTTAATTTTAAGTGGTTATCTCAGGTCTAAATATGCTCAGGATAAACCACTGACAATTAGTGCCAGTATTTGTTTCGAACAATCTTACTCAGGAATAGATGGAGATAGCGCATCCTCAACCGAAGCATATGCACTTCTTTCCAGTATAGCCAACCTTCCATTAAGGCAGGATATTGCGGTTACCGGCTCAATTAACCAAAAAGGAGAAGTTCAGGCAATTGGTGGCGTGAATCAAAAAATTGAAGGTTTTTATGAAGTATGTAAAGCAAAGGGTTTTAATGGAACAGAGGGTGTTATCATTCCTGAAGCAAATATTCCCAACCTTATGCTCAGGGAAGATGTTGTAAAGGCTATTGAAGAAAAGAAATTTCATTTATATTCGGTTAGAACTATAGATCAAGGAATTGAGATATTAACCAAAACCAAATCTGGGGAAAAACTTAAAAACGGGGAATTTGAAAAGGATTCTGTTAATGACCTGGTTAACAGAAAACTGTTAGAATTCGCTGTTAAATTAAAAGAATTTAGTGGAGAAAAAGAACAAGCAAAAAATAAAAAATAAAAACTATATCTAATAATCAATTTTGTTCTTATAATATAGTTTAGTTATCTAGTACTCATTTACTCATTATATATGTTTTATAAATTTTTTTAAAATATTTAGGGGGATTATTGATAATGAAAGAAATAGTAAAAAAAAGAATTATTGCTCTATCTTTGCTAATGTTTATCTTTCTTCTATCAAGCTTTTCTGTTCTAGCTAATGCTGGTAGTGATATTCAGCTTGAAGATCTCTTGCAATCAATTATTGAGGAAAAAACCAATATAGAGGATGCCTATACTTTTATAAATGTAGGAAATTTCTTCATGCACCAGGAATTATACCAACGAGCCCAGGAAGAATACAGAAAAGCGTTAGAAGTTGATTCCTCCAATAAGATGGCGAAAATCAATTTAAGTTATGCATTATTTAAATCAGAAGAATACAAACAGGCATTAGATATCTTAAATGAATTAACTGAAAATGATACTGCTAATGCCTATGCTTATTATATAAAAGGGTTAATATATAAAGATCAGAGAGATCTGGATAATGCTATTGAGCAATACGAAAAATTAATTGAACTAATTCCCAATCATCAACAATTAAATGCCGAATTGGGACAACTTTATCTTGATAACCACGAACTAATCGAGGCCAATGAAAGATTTACTGAAATGGGATACTCCCAACCCCGGCCTCAGATTCTGGATAAACTTACAGCTTATCAGGTAAATGCTTATTGTTTTTTACACTTAGGTAATTATTATCGGAATAACAATGCAATAGAAAAAGCACAACAGGCATACCAGGCTGCAACTCAATTCGAAGACGATAAAAGATCTATTGCCTTAGCCTATTTTTATAAGGGAGAAATAGACCTTAAAGAACATAATTACGATCAAGCAATAATTGAGAAAAAATTAGCTCAAAGGATATACCCTCTGGGAGACCACAATTTTACTTTCGATACTTTTGCAGAAGCTTTTGTCGAAATAGGCGATATGTATTATCATGAAGCCAATCTCCCAGAAGCATTGAAGAATTATGAGCTTGCCAGTAATATGGCATCTGCTCCAGATATTTTAGCTCTGGCTCACTATAAAAAAGGGCTTACTTACTATCGAAGTCAGGATTATAAAAATTCCTTAAGAGAAGCAGAAACTGCATTATCCCTTAATCCTGATTATCTAGCTGACAGACAAAGATTAATTGACCTACTGATAGCTAATAGTTGGTCCAAAATAACTGAAAAGTAGTTAAAATTAAATAATATAAATCAAATCCCCTTAACAATTTAGAGAGGAGATCTAAATATGAACGGAACACAGTTTTTAAAAGGTTTGGCTATTATTCTTGTCGGTGTTATCCTTTTATTAAATAATCTTAATATACTGGAATGGTCTGTCTGGTATAATATTTTTAAATTATGGCCATTACTTTTGGTGAGTCTTGGGATTAGTTTAATCTTCAGAAGAAGGCTCTCCTGGCTTGCTCCCCTGGTTATTGTTGTAGGAATTATAATCGGTATTGGGGCTGGCTATATGGGAGTAGACCTTAGTCTGGAAGGAACAATAAGTACAGAAGTTACTACACTTCAAAGAGAAATTGAACTAGTTCCAGTTACCAAAAAAGTTGAACAGGAAGCCGAAGAAGATTTTTCTGGATCCGAAGAAATCATAACAGAACCAGATACTGAAACATTAGGCGAAGAAGATGAAGAAATCACTGCAGGTGAAGCTGAAGAAACAGCTGAAGAGGCAAAAGTGGAAACAGAAATGCTACCAAATGTTCAGAAAGCCAATCTTCATTTAAGTTATGATGTTGGAGTTTTTAATCTAGAATTCCCAACACCTCTTGTTTATCAATGTCAGGTAAATTATCGTTATCCACACTTTAAACCTATTGAAGACTACTCGGTCTTTGAACAAGTAGCGAATATTCATATATATCATGATTCTCTGTCATCGCCTGATAACCATTTCCGTAATCCAAAAAATGAAATTGATTTAAAACTTAATAAAGAAATAATCTATGATATTCTCATTGAAACAGGAGCCACAACTATTAATTACGATTTGTCAAAATTTAAAGTGGAACAATTCAGTGTCAAAAGTGGTGCCTCTGATATCAGAATAATTGCCCCTCAATATAACAGTGATATCAATATTAATTCGGGTATATCAAAAATCGATATAAACATACCTGAGAATGTCGGCGCTTTCATTAGTCTGGATACTGGTTTAAGTTCGAAAGATTTTGGTGAAGAATTCAAAAAAGAAGAAGGTAATAAATATATCTCAGATAATTATGACAATTCAGAATACAAGGTAAATATCAACATAGATTCAGGCCTTTCTCAAATAAGTATTCATTATATATAGATAAAAAGATAAACATACTAGCATATTTTCTTTTATGTTCTTAACATTATTTATATTATATTGAAGAAAAAACAATAGCATAATTTTGCATATTGATATCTTTATAAAAATAAAATATTGCATTCTTGTCTAATCAAGATAATATATTGGACTATCTCCTATTATTCTAGATGTATATAGATAAATATTGATTTAATCTAGCTTTTAAATTTATAATAAGGATAGAAAAATGTCTTCAACTATATCGAACAAAGTCAAATTTGATAATAGAACTATTTGTAGTTCCATCCAATCTTTTTATAAAAAATTCTTACCATTGTTTAGCAAAAATAAACTAATACTAATGTTCATAGATCCCGATGGTAAAATATTATTCTCAAAATCACATCAGAACTCTAATCACTTTATTACAACAAGTGGGAAATTTAATTTTATCTCTGAAGACTACCTATCTCGAAATGAAAATCAAAATTTAGTCATTTCAATTAATCAAATTATCGAGGGACAAGTAAAAGAATCTGATGGAGTCGGAAATTTAACCGGTTTGTATTACAAAGGCCTCCCTATCCATAATTGCCAGCGAAATATATTAGGTTTTTTCTTAATCCTAACATCAAACAAAGATTTTTATCAATTTTTAACACCTCTTATTCAATCTTTTTATAATATCATCGAGGAAGACATCCTGAATAAGGATATTCTGTCTAATTTAAATATATCCAAAGAATTTATTGATATCATTACTAAAAGTTCCAAAGACGGCATCTTGTATTTGGATAAAAATGCAAAGATAAAATATATGAACGACATGGCCGGAAACATATTGCACGTAAATCCACAACAATCAATTAATCAATATGTTAGTAATATTGTTGATTTTGAACCAGTTATTTTATCTACATTTAAAACCCAAAAAGGCTACACAGACCGCGAATTTATTATTCATAGCCCTAACTGGGGTACATTACACTTTATAAAAACAGCAGTCATTGTCAAAGATGATCATGATATGTTTGCTGGAGTAGTTGATTTTTTTAGAGAAATTACCCGTGTTAGAAAGTTTGTTACCTCCTATATCGGAGCACAGGCAAAATTTAATTTCAGTG
>CAYOLB010000265.1:0-9321 GCA_964404675.1 uncultured Atribacterota bacterium
AATCTATTTAAAGTTGATATTAGAGTTGATAAGGGGCATTATGAAAAGATTAGTCTGGAAGATAAAAAAGCAATACTAAAGAAAATGTCAGAGTTTAAGGATTTCACGGATGAGGAATTAGAAAAAATTGTTAGTATATCTGCAGTGAAGGCCTATCAGGAGGACGAAATTATCTTTAAAGAAGGTGATGAGGATTCTTCTTTTTATATTATAATCAGGGGATGCCTGCGTATTGTTAAATACAATAAAAAGAATGATGAGATTATCCTGGCGGATATTTGCACAGGGGGATTTTTGGGAGAGTCCGCTATCGTCAATGAAAGACATCAGGTAAATGCTGTAGCCAGTGAATTTATCGAACTGCTTACTATAGAGCAAAAAGACCTTGAACTTTTAATTAAGGAAGATCCCAATCTTGGAAATAAATGCTTATATATGTTTTTGGAAAAAATATCAAAAAAATTAGATAAAACCAACTGCCTATTCCAGGAAAATTATATGCTGGGAAGCCCTTCACTTCAGGATATGAGTTAATTTGAGAAATACTAAAAAATGCATGGTATTTATTTTCTTGAAAAATTTATTCAGATTAGCATTTTAAAAGATATCAGTTAGAAGAAAAGAAATGGAGCCTTTGGGGTTTGAGAAATTATTGTAAATCCTAAAAAAAAGAAGTATAAGAAAACGACTTTAGAAGTCTTTTTGTCAAAGATGTTAACCAGATATTCCCCCAATGCTCAAAAAATATCTAGGTAAAAAGACTCCTTCTAGAAACAATTTAAAAAAGAGACTAAACAAAACGAGTATTTTATATGACATTATCAATCATAGACAAAAGGGTCTGCTCTCAACATTTAACAAAAAAGAAAAATAATTAAGAATAGGAGGGAAATTTATGGAAAAAAGAGTATTTGATCACATGCCTATGGGAGAGGAAGGCCTTAAAGAGATTTACACTTGGATCGATCATTTTGTGAAAGATAGTCATGAAATTGCGGAAAAAATTGTCCTCTTATACTAACGGGCCTGCCTATCTTAAATGGCATACCTTGGTTTTTGGAGTGGAAACAAATCATTGGGCTATCAAAGTTGAAGATGGTTTGGGCGAGAGCGGAGCAGTGATTTGTAGAGCGTGTAGTAATCCAGGATTTTATGGGTTGGGTTGATTATCATCTACATGAATTTTTTGTAAAGGGTCCTATAACTGGGATAAAAATTAGAATTGGCATTCCCTCAGAGGAAGAATTTTTTACCGAAGAAGCAATTCCAGGTTGGAAGATTGAAAATATATTTTTTGATAACACATTTGGGAAAAAAGAAGACATATTGATATATAATTGAAAAATAGCGTTCATCACTAGGACAATCTGAACTATCAGGAAGGATTTTATTATGAATGATGTATGGGTTGCATTTGGGCTGACGGTATTTGCAGGAATGGCAACCGGGATTGGTAGTATTATAGCATTTACCGCAAAGAAAACAAACTACCGCTTTCTATCGGTAGCAACGGGATTTTCGGCTGGCGTGATGCTGTATGTTTCATTCGTAGAAATCTTTTCCAAAGGTGCTGAATCTCTCTCGAAATATTATGGGAATCATGCGGGAAATTGGATCAATGCAGTTTCCTTCTTTGGCGGAATACTGCTGATTGGAATCATCGATAACCTCATTCCATCTGCAGAGAACCCCCACGAAATCCACTCGGAAAGGGAGATACAGCCACTCCGTGATCCGTCTGCCCCAATTCCAGAGTTCGAGTCAGCAATAGCCATACCGGTGAAAAGTGAAGGTTTTCAAGATAACAGCACTGACCACCATAAACTTATGCGAATGGGGTTATTTACCGCGCTGGCCATAGGAATTCATAACTTCCCGGAAGGACTGGCCACTTTCCTGTCCGCTTTGGAGGATCCGAAGCTTGGTTTAGTTATTGCTGTAGCGATTGCACTTCACAATATCCCTGAAGGTATTAGTGTATCGGTTCCTATCTTTTACGCTACTGGAAGCCGCAGGAAAGCCTTTTTGTATTCCGTACTTAGCGGCCTGGCTGAACCAGTCGGAGCAGGTATTGGATACATTGTGATTCGGTTCGTCTTTGGGGGCGGCAGCACTGTGCCGATTCCCTCAGAGATAATGGGTATCATGTTCGGGGGTGTGGCAGGCATTATGGTGTATATTAGCTTAGACGAATTACTTCCAACAAGTAGAGCATATGGAAAAGGTCATGATAGTTTATATGGACTGATGGCTGGCATGCTGGTGATGGCCTTAAGCCTATTGCTAATGCAATAACTAACAATGAATAGTCGACAACTACATTCTACCCTTACAACACAAGTAGTTGATACGAATGAAAAATCGAGTCATATAAAACTTCAAAAAAGGTTATGTTATAATATATTACAAAGCTTACAGATAGAATGTATTTAAATTATTTTTGTGAAAGCGAATGTTTGAAAACAAAAAAATCAGATGATAAATAATTAAAGGAGGGTTGAATTATGCCTATTTTACAGGTAGAAATACTTAAGGGAAGAACTGTAGAGCAAAAGAGAAATATGGTGAAAAAAGTCACAGAGGCAGTTACGGAAGCTCTGGATTGTCCCAAAGAAGCAGTGCGAATTATTATCAGGGAAATGGAGTTTGAAAATTTTGCCAAAGCAGGAATATTGATGTGTGATGATAAATAAAAAAATTATTTTATTTGTTATAATTATAGCCCTGGGAATATTATCCTGGTCATATTTTTCAAATCGTGAAACAACAGATGATGGGAATAGCAATGCTTTTATCTTTGACTGTCCTTCAGGAGTAGAGATAAAAATCAGCTATGATAAAGAAACTGATTCAGCCAATTTGTTTATTGATGGTGAAGAGTATAAAGTTCACCCGGTAATAAGTGCATCTGGAGCAAGATATGCCAATGATGATGAGAGTGTTATTTTCTGGGAACATCAGGGCGAGGCAATGGTAGAAATGAATGGTGAGACAGTTTATGAGGGATGCAGGCTAAAGGAATAAACAGCCCCAGGGTATTCTAGTTAAAAACAAGAGATTTCTTAAAGCCACCCACAAAGAGGGTGGCTTTATTTATGTGTAGCTATTTACTAATTTGTTCTATAGCAATGATTAATTTTAATACTGATTCATTGTCTGGTTCTTGTGTGTTTAGAATATCTTCATTGTTAATCTCTGTACCATAAAATGACTGGTTAGCGCTACGATCAGTATGAATGACTGAACCTTCCAGGGTAAAGCCTGCATACAAACCTTCACTATAAGAATAAGTGTAGATAGAATCATTAAAATCTACACCCTTCTGCAATGATTCCTTCGTTGGACCGGGTGAGATACTGATATTCGCACCTATTTCATAATCAGTCTTTTTGAAACCATCTATACCTGTTTTATCCATAATGATAAGTACTAAAGATACATCCTGGATTCCGATTTGTGCACCAACAGAAGCAGTTTTTATTTCAATAAAAGCGGGTCCATACCATTGTTGGGTTTCTTGGTCTTTTCTCAAAACTATTCCTTCACCAAACTAAACCCCGACCCCAAGGCCAATTTTTGTTAGTTTTGGGAAAATAGCAATTCCCTGTGCTTGCTGTAATAGTTCTGAAATAACCTCTGTCTGGTTCTCTCTTTCGACTACTTTCTGAAAGGCATCCAAAGATTTAATTATTCTTTCTTCTTCACGTGTGAGCTGCTGAGCATTCAAGGTATTGGTGAAAATGATTATAAGTAATAAAGAAAATAAAAATATAAAACTTATCTTTTTTCTCATAATATACCTCCATTTTTTATAAAAGGATAATTAAGATAATGAGTAAGGTAAACTATTTTATCAATATTTATTATAAAGTACCTAAACTTAAATTATTGAACTAATGAAGATAGAATTATTCATCGATTAAAGAGAATTCTGCAACTACCGATGCTTTTATAATGACTTCGTCAGGTAGAATAGGAGTAGGTGTGGCAGATAGAGCTATTTCCCTTTGTAATGCATTGTCTTGAAATCGATAAGGAGTATAACCGCTTTTTTCTTCTTTAACAGTGTGCAGTGATGCGATATTTTCATCTACACTTTTGGCAATTGCTTCAGCTTTGCGATAAGCTTGCCGAGTTGCCAGCTGCAGTGCTTGTAACATTAGATCTCGTGGATCCCTCAGCTCAAAGCTAATATAATTGATATTGTTAGCTCCAGAAATAACTGCAAGGTCAATTATTTCTCCAACAATATCTAATCGGGTCGTTGATACGATTATTTCATTAGTAGCCTGGTAATAAAACAAATCATCTTTTATATCTAGAAGTTCTTTTTGTGATTCACAATAACTATGTAATCTGTATGAGCTCGTTTTTATATCACTTTCAGATAAACCAAAATCCAGCAAAGCATTGATTACCATATTAGTAATTCTAGCGTTTTCCTGTATTGCATCATCCGCTAATCTGCTTTTTGTTTCAATGGCTATATTGATTTTTGCCAGGTCAGGTTTTGCAGTTAGCTCTGATTCCCCATATGTCTGGACTATTCTTTGTTCTGAGGAAGAGGCTAAGGCAATACGATTTTCCCTGGGTTGGCTCAATGGTATTAACAATAGCAATGTACACAAAATCACAAGTAAGAATTTTTTTGTTAACATATCCTTGTTCCTCCTTTGTTATATATTAAAATCACAACTAGGTTAGTGTAAAATTTAATGGGGCACTTAAAAATATTTGAAAATTTGCTCTCTAACATCTTGTAATTGTAACTTAAATGCAAATAATATATACTTAAAACAAAAATTATCAATATTATTGTATCATAAAAACACATATTATGGGTTATTTGATAAAAGATATGATTTCTATATTTTTGAATGGAATACTAAAAGATAGTTAAATCAAATGGTTTTACAATAAAAAAAGCAATAATAGCTGAAATTATTAGCTAAATCTACCTACTAAACTAAGCGGTGCAATATTGCGATATTGATTTGGCTTCCATTAAGGAGATAACATTCAAATGTGCGATACTATTGTAGCAGTAGGTTCTGCTGTTAGAGAAGGCTTAACTCTTTTTGGGAAAAACAGTGATCGGGAACCTGATGAAGTACAGAATATCTGCATTATTCCGAGTAAAAAGCACAAACTAAATGATACTGTTAAGTGTAGTTATTTAACTATTCCTCAAGTCCCCAAAACGACAAGGGTATTACTCTGTAAGCCATTTTGGATGTTTGGTGCTGAAATGGGAGCAAATGAGCATGGGGTAATCATTGGTAATGAGGCAATTTTTACTAAAGAAAAGCCAGCAAAAAAAGGTCTAACAGGAATGGATTTAGTAAGATTGGCACTCGAACGAAGCTGTACTGCCAGACAGGCTTTAGAAATAATAATTGAACTATTAGAAAAATATGGTCAAGGTGGTAATTGTGGTTATAGATTCAAATTGCAATATATGAATAGCTTTCTCATTGCTGATAAAGAAGAAGCTTATGTGTTAGAGACTGTGAAAAGATGGTGGGCTTGGAAAAAAATTAATGATGTTTGGAGCATATCCAATGTTATATCCCTGCAGGAGGATTATGATGAGTGTTCCGAGGGGTTAATTAAAAATGCTGTTGAAAAAGGGTATTGCAAAAGCCAGAATGATTTTAATTTTCGAAAATGTTATTCTGATAAACTTATGACCTGGGCTGCAAATGGAGTTATTAGAGAAAAACGTTCCCGTGAATTGCTTGCAAAAAACAATAAAAAATTTACTGTAAAGAATTTTATAAATATTTTGCGTGACCATGGAGATAATCCCCAATGGGCTCCTAGCAGAGGGCAGGCAGGGACTTTATGTTTACATGCGGCAGATCCATTGTTTAGAAGAACACAAACAGTATGTTCCCTGGTAGCCAGTATTGGTAAAGAGGATAACTTCTATTATACTACAGGGGCATCCAATCCATGTCTAAGTCCCTATTTCCCAATTTTCTATAGTAATACCCAGATACCTGAAGAATACAAAGAAGGAAGTGCATATTATAATCAGGATTCATATTGGTGGGAAAGTGAATATTATCATCGCAAAGCATTGAAGTATTTTAATTCTGCCCTAATGAAGATACAGCCTTTCATAAATGACTATGAAAAAGAAATGTTTTCAATGATTGAATCTAACAATCTATCCATTAATCAAGATGTGATAGATAGCTATTTTATCAAAGCAAGAAATATAGTCAAAGACTGGGGAAATAAATTAAAAGAATTATCTCCAGAAAAGACCAGCTGCTATTACAGGTATTATTGGCATAAATATAATAAGAGAAACGGGATTAAATAATAATTAAGGATATTATTGATAGTTTTAAGGTGTGCACTTTTAAACTTTAAATCATGTAAAAAAGTGTGCAGTTTTAATTTTTAATTGACATTTTTAAAATTATATTTGACAAAAAAATAATATCTTAGTAAAATATCTGAAATTAACTAAAATAAAAGTGCGAAGAAGCCAGTAGATAATAGACTTGCTAAAGAGAGCCATGAATCGCTGTGAAAATGGTAGCAGGCATTGTCGAAACTCACTTCTTGCAAAGAATTATTACTTTTTTTAAATCATTCCTGATTTTTTTACAATGAGGGCGGAAAAAATATATTTTCTGCTGAAATAGGGTGGTAACACGAAGGATTCGTCCCTATCTGAACCATAAAACATGGTTTGGAAGGGATTTTTTTATTTATATTTATAAGGAAGTATGTCTAGGGTTCCGTTTTGACATTTTTGAAAATAGTTAAAAGTCTGGACCAAGTGACATAAAGTACGAAGTTAAATTATTAAATTTATTCGTATTACACCGTGGGTAAAAAAGGCCCCAGCGGAAGGTTCCTTGCCTGAAAAGTAAGAACCAATCTGCTGGGGTTTTTTATTAACTAAATTATTAGATTGGATTTATTAATGAGAATTAATGAGAAAAAAAGAGGGGTGAAAGAATGAAATTAAGCGGGACAGAGATTATTGTAGAATGTTTGAGGCAAGAAAAAGTGAGGGTAGTTTTTGGCATCCCAGGTGCAGCAATAATGCCTTTGTATGATACATTCGGACAGGTGGAAAAGCTTCCTTTCAAAAATATTCTAACCAGGCATGAACAGGGAGCTATTCATGCTGCAGATGGATATGCCAGGGTAACTGGTGAAGTTGGGGTTTGTATTACCACATCAGGTCCTGGTGCGACTAATTTGGTCACAGGGCTAGCCAACGCACATCTGGATTCAGTTCCTCTTGTCGCTTTCACAGGCCAGGTACCAACAGATATGGTAGGAAATGATGCCTTTCAAGAGGTAGATATTACAGGTATTACAATCCCTGTCACCAAAAATAACTATATAGTCAGAAGAGTAGAGGATCTGGCATCAATTATTAAAGAAGCTTTCTATATTGCCAGAAGCGGAAGGCCTGGACCGGTTTTAGTTGATTTGCCAAAAGATGTTCTGTTAGCTAAATGCAGTTTTAAATATCCGGAAAGAGTAACAAGGAGAGGGTATAAACCTTCTTATAAAGGCCATATTAAACAAATAAGGCTAGCAGCAGCTGAAATAATGAAAGCCAAAAAGCCGATAATAATTGCTGGTGGTGGAATCATTAATGCTGATGCATCTGATGAATTGCAAAAAATAGTCAATAAGACTAATATCCCGGTTGTAAATACTTTCATGGGTATCGGAAGTTTTCCGAAAAATCATTCTCTTTCCCTAGGAATGTTGGGAATGTATGGTCAGTATATAGCCAACCATGCAACCAGTAATGCGGATTTGATTATTGCTATGGGAACTCGTTTTGATGATAGAATTACTGGAAATCTTAAGGAGTTTTGTCCACATGCTGAAGTGATTCATATTGATATTGATCCGGCAGAAATTGGGAAGAATATTGGGGTTAAAATACCTATTGTAGGCGATTTAAAATATATACTTCATCAACTAGGTCATTATCTTTCAGAGAAAGATAATAAAATATGGTTAACAGAAATTCAAAATATACGGGAGAATAATGATATTCAGAGGGAAGATAAAAATGAAGAATTGAGACCAAGATATATATTTAAATGCATTAATGAGTTATTTAAAGGAGATGCAGTCATAGTAACTGATGTTGGGCAGCATCAGATGTGGGCAGCTAATTATTGTAATATCATCCATCCTAGGACTTTTATTTCTTCTGGTGGTTTGGGTACTATGGGATATGGTCTACCCGCTGCCATAGGTGCACAATTTGGAACTTCCCAGAAACCGGTTATATGTATATCAGGAGATGGTAGCTTTCAAATGAATATTCAAGAGTTGGCCACTGCAATTTTTAACCGTTTACCAATTATTGTAATTTTAATGAATAATGGATATCTGGGTATGGTTAGACAATTACAGGAAATGTTCTGTAACAGACGTTATGTTTCCACTTCTCTTGCGGGAAGTCCAGATTTTATGAAAATTGTAGAGGGTTATGGAGGAGTTGGTTTTAGGGTAGATAAAAAAGACGAATTTTATCCAATTTTAGAAAAAGCGGCTCAGATAAAACAATTTGTACTTATAGATTGTCAAATACCCCAAGAAGAAAACACTTTTCCAATGGTCCAACCAGGTTCGTCAATTAATAAGATGATGGGAGTTGAAGAATAATGAAACATACTATTGCAATCCTTGTAGAGGATCAGCCAGGTGTTATGGTGCGTGTAGCTAGTTTATTTACCCGAAGAGGTTTTAATATCGAAAGTATTGCAGTCGGACATTCTGAAGAACCGGGCATTTCTCGAATGACAATTATTACCAGTGGTGACGAAAAAGTACTCGAACAGATAACCAAACAATTGAATAAACTAATAGACGTAATACGTGTTCGGGATATTTCTCCGCAAAATGTTATAGAAAGAGAATTAGTCCTGGTAAAGGTGCATACTGACTCACTGTCTATTAGGGCTGAAATCATTCAATTAGTAGAAATATTCAAGGCAAAAGTTGTCTATGTAGAAAGAGACACCCTGACTATTGAGATGTCTGGAGACGAGGAAAAGGTAAGAGGACTTTTGGAACTATTAAGGCCGTTCGGTATTATTGAAATAGTCAGAACTGGCAGAATTGCAATAGCAAGGGCCAAGAATAAAATACAAAATTAATTAAGATAAAATCAATGGTTAAACAAATCCACTAGCTTTGCGGGTATGATATTTACGTTAATTAAAGAAATACTATTTAAAGGGATTAAAGGGAGGAAGGATATGTCTGAAAAGATATTTATTTTTGATACTACATTACGTGACGGAGAGCAATGTCCAGGTGCTT
>CAYOLB010000266.1:0-2412 GCA_964404675.1 uncultured Atribacterota bacterium
GTTGTTTTTATTATCTATTATATTATAAAGCGTACAAGGCTTGGTTGGGCAATCCAGGCAACTGCCATGGATAAAGAAGCGGCTGAGCTGATGGGTATTAAAACTGAAAGAATTTTTGCATTGGTTTTTGGTATAGGTGGAGCATGTGTAGGTATAGCGGGCGGTTTATTGCCATCTTATTTAGCGGTTCATCCGGAAGTTGGTGGATTGTTTGGTTTGATTGCCTTTGTGTGTGTTGCCATGGGTGGATTTGGTAGCATACCAGGTGCATTACTAGCGGCATTGACTATTGGTTTAGTTGAAGCATTTGGTGGTTTTTATATCGCACCTGTATTTAAGTATGTTGTTGTTTTTGGGCTATATCTAGTAGTAATCATGTTTAAACCAAAAGGATTTTTTGGATGGTGATTATGAGAAAAAAAAATAAGAATAAACAAGATTTATATTGGTATATATTGATTATATTTTTAGCATTACTGCCGTTTATTCCTCTAGTTTCTGCAAATAGTTTTACCCAGCATGTTCTTATTCTGATTTTATTATATGCCAGTATGTCTCAGGCATGGAATATTATTGGAGGGTATGGAGGACAGGTCTCTTTCGGGCACTCAGTCTTTTTTGGGATTGGTGCTTATGGCGCTGGAATGGCAGTTGTTAAATTTGGATTAGCGCCATGGCCAGGGATTATTATTGGAGCCCTGACGGCGATGGTAGTTGCTGTGCTAATCAGCTATCCCTGCTTTAAATTAAAAGGCCATTATTTTGCTATTGCTACTTTTGCTATTGTTGAAATATTTAATCGTTTATTTATGGTTTGGTATTGGGTGAATGGTGCCCTTGGATTGGATTATCCTTTGGTTGAAGTTGGTTGGAAAAACTTTATGTGGTATAGGACCAAAATGCCTTATTATTATGGTGCTTTAGTGTTATTTATTATTATTTTTAGTGTCGTTCGTTATATTGAAAAGAATCGCTTTGGTTATTACCTCAAGGCGGTAAGAGAAGACCAGGAAACAGCAGAGGCAACTGGCATCAATAGCACATTAGTAAAACTTTCTGCTATGGCACTTTCTGCGTTTTTGGCAGCTTTTTGTGGTGCTTTTTTTGTTCAGTATAACTTACGGGTAGACCCTCCAATGGTTATGTCACTACAGGTATCGATGATTTTTGTATTGGTAACAATATTGGGAGGCGCCGGTACTTTTTATGGTCCATTATTAGGTGCAATGATTTTAATACCCCTGCAGGAATATACACGTGTTTTGTGGGGTGGTCTTGGAAGTGGTATTGATTTAATGTTGTTTGGCTTACTTATTATTCTAATTATGGTGAGACAGCCTAAGGGAATTATGGGATTAGTTAATGAATATATCAATTATAAAAAAGCCAAAACAATAATTTCATCCGAATCTGATATTAATAATTAAAGGGGGTAGAATCAAATTGCCATTATTAGAAGTTCATGAAATAACTAAAAAATTTGGTTCCCTGGTGGCAAATAACAAAGTTTCTTTTGATGTAGAAGAAGGTAATATTGTGGGGTTGATTGGACCTAATGGTGCAGGTAAGACCACGCTTTTTAATTGTATAACTGGCATATATAAACCCAGTAATGGTAAAATAATTTTTGATGGCATTGATATAACAATGTTATCTCCTTATAAAGTAGCTCATCTGGGTGCGGTTCGAACATTTCAGATTGTTCATTCTCTGAAAGAAATGTCTGTGTTCGATAATGTTTTGATTGGGGCTTATCTAAGAGAGAAAAATACGAAAAAAGCCAGTATAATTGCTGAACAATGTATAGATCTCTGTTATTTGTCGAAAATTAAAAATGTACGAGCTGGTGATCTTGCTATTGGGCTGAAGAAGCGGGTTGAGTTAGCCCGAGCATTGGCAACAGGCCCAAAATTATTAATGCTGGATGAATGTATGGCTGGGCTTACTTCTACAGAAGTGAATGAATCAGTTAATTTAATTAAAAATTTAAGAAGTAAGGGTATTACTTTTTTAGTTGTTGAACACATTATGGAAGCAATTATGCCAATTGCTGATAAGGTTGTTGTAGTTCAGGGAGGAGTAAAGATAGCTGAAGATCGCCCTGATGCTGTTATTCAAAATGAACGTGTGATTGAAGCTTATCTAGGTAGAAAATATAGCAAGAAGTTTCAGGCAGCAGTTAAAGAAGGAGAAAAACATGCCTAACACTATACTGAAAGTTGATAATATTCATTGTGCTTATGATAATGTACCGGTTATTTTTGGTATCTCGTTTGAAGTAAAAGAAAAAGAACTTGTTGCCATTGTTGGAGCAAACGGTGCTGGTAAGAGCACTATCATGAAAACAATTGCTGGTTTGATTCATCCAAAATCAGGAACTATAAAATTCAAAGATCAAGACATTTCTCATTT
>CAYOLB010000267.1:0-1563 GCA_964404675.1 uncultured Atribacterota bacterium
AAACCCAAGAGAATGCCCAAAGGAGACATCGAAGCCCGGGAGTATTCTGAAGAGGATTATCAGAAAATCGAAGCAATTTGGCAATTCCTACAGCGAGGATTTAAACACAAAGTAGCCTATCAGAAAGCAATGGAAAAGCTTAATCATAATTAGCTTAACAACAATCAAAAAGGTAGATAAATTATTTAATGGTAAAATCTGTATCTAATATAAATAAAATACCTAAAATTATTGCTGTTGCTAATCAGAAAGGCGGAGTCGGTAAAACCAATGTTGCCTTTAATTTAGCAGGTGCATTGGCCGAAGCCGGTGAAAAGCTTCTTCTGATAGATCTGGACCAGCAGGGAAATCTTTCATCAGCTTTTCTGGAAAAAATATATGAGCTGAAATATACAATAGCTGATCTTTTTTTAGAGGAAAGCTTAAATATTTCTGATGTTATCCAAAAAACTGCTTTCGAAAATATTGACATAATTCCATCCAATATATCCTTGAGTAAGATTGACTTGCAACTTTCCGGTGAACCGGATGCACAATATTTTCTTGCAGACAAATTGGAAGATTTAAATAATAAATATTCTTATATTATTATTGACTGCCCGCCTAGTCTCGGTTTGGCAACCAGAATCGGTCTCGTTGCAGCCAGGCAGGTGCTTATTCCCCTGGAATGTCAGGAATGGGCAGTAAAAGGCACTGCTTATCTGAGAGGTGCAATTAAGAAGATCCAAAGAAGAGCAAATCCTAAACTTGAAATACTTGGCTATCTGATTAATAAATATAATGGTCGACGTAAATTGGAAGAAATTTATCATGAAAATATTCTTAACAGTTTTAAGGAAAAAGTCTTTAAAGTGGAATTAAAAAACAGTGTTAAATATACTGAAGCTTCTACATTCAAAAAACCCATAAATTATTATTTGCCTTCTTCTGAGCATGCAGAAAGCTTCAGAAAACTTGCCCGGGAGATTATTAATCATGGCTAAAAAAAAGGAAGATTTATTAAGAGAATTTGCCAAAGACAGTTTTATTACTATGTCTGATGAAAAAACAACAAAAGATATACAAAAAAAAGGAATCCGGGAAGGAACCAAGGGTATTTCCGGAGCCCGTATTATTAATATAGAAAGAATAAAACCTGATCCGGACCAGCCAAGAAAAACCTGGGATAAGAAAAAACTTAATGAATTGGCTGTCTCTATAAAAACACACGGTGTTCTTCAACCTATCACCGTAGAATATATTGAGGAAGAAGACTATTTTAAGGTTATCAATGGAGAAAGACGGTACCGCGCTTCAAAAATTGCCGGTCTGGAAGAAATACCCTGTCTTATTCGTAATATCGGTCAAAAAATAAAATTAATTCATCAGCTGATTGAAAATATCCAAAGGCAGGATCTTCCACCTATCGAAGAAGCTGAATCGATTCAAACTTTGATCCAGGCTAGGAAAATTGAAAACCCTGACTATTCTCAAAGGGAGGCTTCCCGGGATTTAGGCCTTCCAAAAAGTTATGTCAACGAAATGTTGACTTTATTAAAACTTCCGGATGATATAAAAGAGAGT